>DASQDN010000269.1:0-3181 GCA_035634155.1 Bryobacteraceae bacterium
GCTTGCGGATCGACAGCCGCGGGCTCACGCTCATAGGGGACACCGTAGAACTCGCGCAGCTTGCCACGGCCATCGAGCACCACTTGCACCATTCCCGGCCGCACCGGCGCCGGATTGTCGTTCGTCACGCGACCCGAAGGAGGCGCATCCAAGCTACTCAGCGACTCACGATATTGCGCGCTGATGGGCGCTTCGTAAGCAAGCCACTCATTCCAGTTACGAGGCTCGGGACGGCGGTTCAGGTAACCGATCAAAGGCCGTCGATGCTCCAGACGCAGATCAAAATCCGCCGGCTTTCGTGTGTAGCCGAATGCGGTTGCGATCTCGCGCGACTCCTGCGCCAGCACTTCCGGCGGCAGGTCGAGCGGCGTGCGAAGCATGGCAAACGTTGCATCGCGTGCGGCGGTGGAGGCAAACAAAGACGCGATCACAATCAATAAACATGGGACAGAATAGCGCCGCGCGAGACCCTCGGTCCGGCCCGCCTCGGCGACCATCTCCGGCGACGGCGTCTCGCCAGCAGCGAGTGCCGCGGCCAATGGATCGCCACCCGGCAGCGCTGCCGATACAGCCAGAGCGCTCGAGGGCCTCCGCAGCGGGTCGGGGTCGAGGCATCGCCGAATCGCTTCTTCAACCGACGGATCCACATCGGCGGTGCTGCTCGACATGTTTGGGATCTGCGCCGCTTCCTGCAGCGATAACAACTGCTGAATGCTGGTGGCCTCGTACGGTCTCCGGCCGGTGAAGATCTCATACAACACCAGTCCCAGCGAGTAGATGTCGCTGCGTGCCGTCACGCCGGACCCGCGCAACTGCTCGGGAGACATATAAAGGGGCGTGCCGTTGCGCGCCTCGGTTCCGCCGAGCTGGTCCGCGATCGCCGCAAGGCCGAAGTCCATGATGATGACTTCGCCTCGCTTGTTCATCATGATGTTCTGCGGCTTCAGGTCGCGGTGGATAACGCCCTTATCGTGAGCAGCAGCCACTCCGGCGCAGATCTTCCGCGCCGCCTCAATTGCCTTGTCACCAGGAAGCCGTCCAATCCGGCGCAGAAGCGACGCCAAATCTTCTCCATCGATGTATTCCATCGACAGAAACGGCATGCCCTCGATCTGGCCGATGTCGTACACGCGGCATACGTTCGGGTGGGAAACCTGCCGCGCCACGCGAACTTCGCCGTGGAACCGCTCCAGGAGTCGCTGGTTCGATGCCGCTTCCGCGGGCAGAAACTTCAAGGCGACCGATTGGCCGAGGGTCAGATCCGTGGCGCGATACACCTCGCCCATGCCGCCTACGCCCAGAAGTCCAATGATGCGGTACCGGCCGCCCAACAGCGTGCCAGGTACAAATCTGCCTTCATCGGCGATATACGACGAGGGCTCCACGGACGCAAGGCCCGGCGACGTGGTCGATTCGAGACCGCCGGTTATCAGGGCCGTCTCAAGGGTCGCAGGATCCACCTTGCGTTCCATGTTGTTCGATTCTACTGTGAAGACGCTGACGGCGGCGAAAAGGCTACCGGCGAAGGCCATTGCGCCAACTGTGCCGCGAACGTGTTGACGCTATTGGTCATGCGGTCCGCCTCCACATTCACCAGTGCGTAGCGCTCGGTGAGCGGATCGCCGGCTTGAATGAGTTGATGATGAGCGGCACGAAGATTGGGCAATCCGCCGAGGTCCACTTGCGAGCCGCGCAGCCATCTGGCCAGCAGATACAACGTCAGTTCCACCTGATTTGCAAACGCCACAAACTGCGGCCGGGCGGGGGCGGGATTGCTCCTGGTGAGCCCCGCTTCCAGCGCCAACACCGCGTGCGCGAATCGGTGCGAACTCGCGAGCATAGCGTCCAGCAACTGAAGTCGTTCAGGCTCGACGCCCGGTTCGGCGCGAAGGCGCTCTACCGCAGCTTCGGTGTTGGTTCGAGCTACTCGCGCTTGCAGACGGCGAACATCTAAATCGTGCCGCTGCGCATCATCGGGATGCGTATAGCCTTCCCGTACGGCACGAAAGTAATCGCGATACGCATCGAGCAAATTCGCCAGCGTTTCTGAAACCTGCGTGCGTTCCCAGGTTGGCCAAACTGTATACACGCCGAGCGCCAACACTCCCCCCACTACTGTGCTGGTGGCGCGTGACGCGACAACATCTGCCGGAGCCACGCCCGTTAGGGCGAAAAGCAAAACCACAAGAGCGCTGATTGCTGTGACGAAGATGCCGTAGTTCGCCGGCCCAAAGCAACGGAGAACAAAGGCTGTTCCGGCGAGGACAACCACCTCGGCCGCATGCGTCAGCGTAAACGACTGGAACAGCAGCGTCGCCAGCAGCAAGCCGAATGCGGTTCCCGCAAGCCTCAGAACTCCGCGGCTGAACGTTCCCGTGAAGTCGGGCTTCAGAATGATGGCGACCGTCATCGGCAGCCAATACGATCGCTCCCATTCGAAGCTTCGCGCCATAGCGGTAGCAACACCCACACACATCGCGAGTCGAATCGCGTGACGGAATGCGGCAGAACGAAGGTTGAGGTTGGCGCGCAGGATGGCGAGGCTACCCGCAACTCGGAAGCGCCACGGGTTCTGCGATTGACGTTGCTCGAATACGGCTCGGCCGGTGGGAGTCGAGTACGCCGCCAAGTCCATCGCCGCTCGAAGCTGCCCTGCGAGCGCGTCGAGCTGGTACCGCGCATCGGATACAAGCGCTCGCACAGACGCGGGCTCATTGGCTATCTCGCGTTGGCGATAGTCGTCGGCCAAGACGGTAAATCGATGCATTGCGTCCGGGTCAACGGAAGCGCTGCCGCCGGCGGTGAGTTCACGGCCGGCCTGCCGTATCACGTCAGCTGCGAGTTCGCGCGCTTTATCTAAAGCGGCGACGTGAGCCTCCGCGCCGGCTTCGCGTTCGAGGCGCGCCCGGAGGCGCAGGATCACGAGAAGGCTGATCCGGATGCGCTCGGCCTGGCTGATGAGCGACCAGTAGCGCTCGGCTTGATTGGAGCGGCCGCGCCCGAAACCGGATAGCATCTTTCGCGCTTGCGATATTTCGGCCGTGACGGGAGGGGCCTCAGTCGCTTTCACCGAAACGGCAGCCATGTCGGCGAGAGCCAAATACAGATCTCCCACCACTCGGTTTTCCGGCTCATGACGGCGGAGCGGCCACAGCGCTAGCGACAGCGCGGTCTGCAAGAT
>DASQDN010000270.1:0-9154 GCA_035634155.1 Bryobacteraceae bacterium
GCGTACACCGGCTGATTCAAAGCCTTCCCAAGGATGTCCCACAACGCGATCTCGATCCCGCCCAACGCGCTCATGTAATGAGGGCCGCCATGGTAGAAGTTCTGGTCATAGCAGCCGCGCACCAGGCGCTTGATGTCCCGAGCGTCACCGCCGATGATGCGCTCGCCAAGCTCATGCACCAGCCGTTGCGTCGAGTGCAATTGCCCTTCGACGGTGTATTCTCCGTAACCTGTCAACCCGTCTTCAGTCAGAATCCGTAGCAATCCCCAGCGGGGAGCGACCTGGACCGTTTCGATTCGCTCGATGGTCAGCGCGTTTTGTGCCATATCGCTCTACTATGGCAAACGCGCCGACGCGTCTGACGATTGCGGTACTCTCAGTAGCATTGGAGGTACACGTTTACAACAATGACAAGAACCAAGCTAGGCTCATGGATGGTTGCCGGACTGCTTTCGGTGGCCTTTGTCGCTGCCCAGGAATCCGCTAAGCCGGCTCGCACTCCTGACGTGCCGTACGTGCCCACAACGGAAAAGGCCGTTCAGGAAATGCTGAAGCTGGCAAACGTAAAGAAGTCCGACGTGCTTTACGATCTCGGCTGCGGCGACGGCCGCATCGTGATCACCGCCGCTAAGCTATTCGGAACGCGCGGCGTCGGCATCGATATCAATCCGGAGCGCATCAAGGAAGCGCGCGAGAACGCCAAGCGCGAAGGCGTTGAAAACCTGGTTCGGTTCGAAGAAAACGACCTCTTCGTAGCCGACATCAAGCCCGCCAGCGTGGTCACTCTTTTTCTACTCTCGAGCGTAAACTTGAAGCTTCGCCCGCGGCTGCTCGAGGAGCTGCGGCCGGGTACGCGCGTCGTCTCTAACACCTTTGACATGGGCGATTGGAAGCCCGAGAAAGAAGCGTTCGTGGGCGATGCAGACGGCGGCGAGGATTTCTCCGGCCTCAGCCAGCGTTTGTATCTGTGGACTATTCCAACAAAGAAGTGAGCTTCTTGGGCGCGATCAGCCGCCATGCCTCCAGCAGGTAGCCGGCAAGTTCATCGTCGCTGATTCGCTCGAGTTCAACTCCGACCCAGCCCTTCACCCCCACATAAGGCGGACGAAAGAAGGTGTCAGGCCACGTATGAATCAGCGTGGCCTGCGCGCCCGGCGGCACGGGAATCCACACCGCGATGTGACCGTCGTCGTGATGATTGTTGGCAAACATCGCGAACACCTTCCTGCGCACAAAGCACGTGGGTTCGCCATGAGACAGCTTCTCGGTCGTTTCCGGAAGCGCAAGGCATAGCCGCCGAAGTCGACCGATCTGCTCGCCGGTATCCTTACGGCCCGATTCCGCCGATGCCATGCTTTCACTCTACTCCCCGTCAGATTGTGCTATGTCTGGTGTTTCCTGGCTAACGCAAGGAGATTTGATGCAACGACGAGACCTACTCAAGTCGACCGCGGCCGCCGCTGGTCTGACGATCCTGAAAAGCGGTACGCTGCGGGGCCAGAATGCGCCCAGCAACAAATTGAATATCGCCCTCATCGGTGTATGGGGACGCGGTACCGCTCACTATAACGTGATGCGCAATGAGAACGTTGTCGCCTTGTGTGACGTCAACGAACTCCGCACGAAAGAGGCTTTGGAGCTATTCCCGAACGCAAAGACGTACACCGATTGGCGTCGCTTACTCGATCAGAAAGACGTCGAGGCCGTTATCATTTGCACGGCCGACCATCATCATGCGTTCATTGCCAATTGGGCGCTCAATCGCGACATGCACGTGTTCTGCGAAAAGCCGCTCGGCATCAGCGTCGAAGAAGCGCGCGTCGTCCGGGCCAATTACATAAAGCGCAAGAACAAGGTTGCCACCCAGCACGGCACGCAACGCCACGCCTTTCCCAACTTCGAGCGCATCCGCGAGCTGATCCTCGACGGCGCCATAGGCGACCTGCAGACTGTCCATAGTTGGGACAGCCGCAAGCTGCCGCGCCCCGGCTATCCGCAAGGCGAAGGACAACCGCCATCCTTCCTGCATTACGAGCAGTGGATCGGACCTTCTCCGTATCATCCGTACAGCCCGCAGTATTTCGGCGGCTCGCTCGGCCTGAACTGCCTTTTTTGGAACATGTACCGCGATTTCGGCGTCGGCCAGATCGGCGACATGGGCGCGCACACCATGGACTTGGTATGGAACGCCGTGGATGCCGGCGGTCCGATCGCGATCGAAGTGGACCAGGAACTCACCGATAAGTACGACCCGAACATCTGCCCGGTCCGCATGCAGGTGACCTTTGAGCATCCGGCCAACTCCTGGCGCGGGCCCGTCAAGCTGGTCTGGTATCAAGGTGGACTCAAGCCCGAATCGCCTCGGTCTTTTGTAGATGTGTCGCGGATCGGCAATGGAGCGTTGTTCGAGGGGACGAAAGGCTCGATTCTGGCTGACTTCACCACCCGCATGATCCTCCCCAACAACGATGACGGCGACTTTACGTATTACAAGCGCCGCGGAAAAGAAGAACTGCTGCCGCTCATCGGCGGCACCGGCCAGAGAACCCAAGGCGCGCCGCGCCCGCAGCATCCTACCCCGCCGGCCGGCAACCGACCCGCTCCGCCTCCCCTGCCCGCCGGCTTCACGGCTCAGCCGAGCGCCGACCCGGGCCCGAACGGCTTCGCTACCGTGCAGTTCCTTGCCAATGGCGTTCCGGCGGCCCTCGGCCTGCCCAATCCCACCGTGGCGCAGTTAAAGAATGCGCCGCCAAATGCCTCGCGGGGCGACGTGTTCCAGCAGGAATGGATCGACGCCTGCAAAGGCAAATACAACAACGTGGTCCACGGGACCAGCAGCAAGACACACTGCGACTTCGATTACGCGGGCACGATGATCGAGCAGATGCTGCTTGGCTTGGTCGCGCACCGCGTCGGCAAGCGTCTCGACTATGACCCGAACACAGGTCGCGTCACCAACTCGACGGAAGCCAATGACTACCTGAAGCGCACGTATCGCCCGAACTGGACGTTGAACGGCTAGCGCCTACTTCAGCGTTCGATATTCCACCTTGCGTATCGTGCCTGTGGTCCCGTACGACAGAAAGCCTAGCGGAGTCGTCAGCTTCGTGTCGCCGGGCCGCAGCGCAATTGTGCGTCCTTCAATATCAGCGTGAATAATCCGCTGATCGTCAATCCATGCGCTGATCCGCTTTTCTGTCACTTGCAGCCGCAGCCCATACCAGCGCCCGTTCTCAAACGTGAAATACGCGCGCGTCTCGTTCTCCGACGCATCCCAGCCATCGATGCTCGACAAGCCCACGATGTCGCCGCCCCACCCGCCCAGCACCCAGGTGCAAAATGAATCGCCAATCGGAAACGTCAGGCTGGCGAAGAAGTCGTTACCCTGAACGCGCTTGGCTTCGAATCGAACTTCGTAGTTCGACCTCGGGAATGCGCCGGCCCAGACGACGCCCGTCATTGGCCGCCCGGCTTCCAGCACCAGCGCGCCCTCGCCGACCCGCACCGCGCCACGGTTCGCGAACGCCGCTTCCTTCCACCCGGTAAGCGACTTACCGTCGAACATCGGCCTCCACGCGACATCCTGTCCGAGCGCAACAGCGGCGACGGCCAGGCCGGGCAACCAACGCTTCAACATGCATTCGGTATATCAGTTGTGGTAATGTGTCGTTTGACTACATATGTCGAATGACAAGGTGGATGTTCTTCAAGGCACGCTCGACATGCTCATCCTGAAAACGGCCGGGCTCGGTCCCATTCACGGCTACGGCATTGCCCAGCGCCTGAAGCAGCTTTCCGAGGAGGTTTTACAAGTCAAGCAAGGGTCGCTGTACCCCGCGCTTCACCGGCTCGAAAAGCAAGGGCTTCTGCAAGCCGAATGGCAGGAATCCGAGACCGGCCGCCAAGCCAAGTACTACAAGCTGACCGCCGCCGGTCGAAAGCGGCTCCAGGGCGACACCAAGGAATGGGCCGCGCTTTCCCGAGCCATCGGCCTGGTGCTCGAAACCGCCGAATAGGACACACGCCATGCGCTGGTTCCGCTCTCGCAAACGACCCTACGAACAGCAACTGGAAGACGAGCTGCGATTTCACATCGACCAGCAGGCCCGCGACTACATCGCCGCCGGTGTTCCGCCAAACGAAGCGAACCGACGCGCCGCGCTTGAGTTTGGCGGCGCCTCGCAAATCAAAGAAGAGTGCCGCGAGGCAGCATCGAGAAACCCGATACCGGACTTAACCGCCGACATTCGCTTCGGCATTCGCCAACTCCGCAAGCGACCGGGATTCACCTCCGTAGCAATCGTCGCGCTGGCGCTAGGGATCGGCGCGAACTCGGCTGTATTCAGCGTCGTCAATGCTGTCCTACTTCGCCCGCTTTCGTTCCCCGACCTGGACCGCTTGGTCGAGATTCGCATCTCCGTGTCGCCAACCTCTGCGCCCGTGGCCGATTACCTGGATTGGAAATCTCGCGCCACGTCCTTCCAGCACATGTCCGCTTACGCCTACGACAATTTCCACTTGGGCAGCGACGGCTCGGACCCAGCGGGTGTGTTCGGCGCGCAGATCACCACGGACCTGCTCACAACTCTCGGAACAAAGCCCGCGCACGGCCGCGACTTTTCCGCGAACGAGGAGAATGTGGCGTTCATTAGCGACACGCTATGGAAGGAGCGTTTCGCGGCCGATACAGGCGTGCTGGGAAAGTCGATTCTCATCGATCGCAAACCGCACGTTGTGGTCGGCATCCTTCCTCCGGATTTCGATTTCCCGCTGCCGCGCGTCGCCGTGTGGACACCCTTCGCCTTCTCAGCAGAGGAGCGCGCCGACCGCAGCCGCCCCCGAGTTCACGTCGTTGCCCAACTAAAAGACGGCGTGAGCCTTTCCGCCGCCGCAGCCGAGATGGACCTGCAGACGCGCCGCCTTTCCAGCGAACACCCCGCCACGAACGCCGACCGTCGTACCCGGCTCGTCCTTTTCCGCGAACGTCAGATCGAGTTCTCTGGTCCGTTCCTGGCATTGCTTCAAGCTGCAGCCGCATTCGTGCTCCTCATCGCGTGCGCTAATTTGGCCAACCTGCAACTCGCGCACGGTATGGCCCGAACGCGCGAGCTAGCAGTCCGTGCCGCCCTCGGCGCCGGTCGCTGGCGTGTCGCTCGACTGCTCCTCATCGAAAGCCTGATTCTCGCCCTGGCCGGTGGAATCGCGGGTGTAGCGGTCGCATACGCCGGAGTAGAACTCATTAAGGCAGGTGTGCCGGCCGATACCGCCCGATCTGTTGTTGGCTGGAGTCGTGTCGCCCTCCACATCCCCGTCCTGGCGTTCACTTTCGGGATAGCGGTACTGGCGGGCGTCTTATTTGGCGTCTCCTCCGCATGGCGAGCCGCGCGCGTCCAACTCACCGATTCCCTCAAAGAAGGGAGCCTGCAAGGCGGAGCCAAGTCGGCCTTGCGACCGGCGCTTGTCGTCGCTGAAGTGATGCTCGCCGTCATTGCCGTAGTCGGCGCGACGCAGACGGCACGCGGCTTTCAAGCGATGTTCGACATCTACGGCGGCTTTACGCCAGAGCAAGTTTTGGCGATCCGCCTCACGCTGCCGCACGAAGGTTATGCCACGCCGCAAGCAGTCTCCGCTTTTCTCGACCGAGCCGCCGCCGAAGCCGCCTCCCTGCCTCAAGTACAGGCCGCAACCGTGACGACGAATCTCCCCGGATCGCTCACATTCAATCCGAACGGCCGCTTTGAGTTAGAAGGTAAGCCACCGCTTCGCGACGCCAACACACCCCGAGCCGAGTTCCAGTTCATCGGCCCCGATTACTTCCGCGCGCTCCGTATTCATGTGCGTTCCGGCCGCGCCTTTACCGACCAGGACGGTGAGTCCGCCCCCTCGGTCGCCGTGATCAATCAGCGACTAGCGAGTCGCTTCTGGCCCGGTGAAAATCCGATCGGCAAGCGCATCAGCGTCTTCCACGGCCTGCAGCCGGAGTCGCCGCGAACCATCATCGGCGTCGTGGCCGATGTTCAGCAGTTCTGGTTTCAGCAGGAGCCGCGGCCCTTGATCTACCTGCCGTACCGGCAAGCCCCGCCGCGCCAGCTCTTCCTCGCCTTGCGCACCCACGGCGATCCGATGGCCGTGCTCCCGGCAATCCGTGAACGCATCGCAGCAATCGACCCGGCCCTGCCGTTGTACGAGCCTCGCCCGATGAATACTGTGCTACAGGAAACCATGTCGGCGATGCGGATGACCACCGGCATGATGACGCTGTTCGGCATTCTCGCGCTCGTGCTTGCCGCGTTCGGTGTGTACGGCGTAGTCGCTTACTCAGTCACGCAGCGCCGGCGCGAATTCAGCATTCGAATGGCTCTCGGCGCGCGGCCGGGAGTCGTTCTGCGGATGGTGCTGCGGCAGGCGCTCACGATCGCCGGCGTTGGATGCGCTCTGGGGCTCGCCTCCGGAATCCTGGTGAGCCGTGCGATGAGCGGCATCATGTATGGCACGGGAACGCAGAACATCGCAGCTCTCGTGGGAGCCCCACTCCTGCTTGCGGCCATCAGCCTGCTGGCCTCGTGGCTGCCGGCCCGCTCGGGAATGCAGGTCGACCCCGCCGTCGTCCTTCGTCAGGAGTGATTCGGCGAAACGGCGCACGCTCAGCCCCGTCCTTTTATACAGGATTAAAGGTACACTTTTGACGGGATGCGGTGTTCTTGGCTGTTCGTAGTTTCCGCGGCGCTGGCTGGCGGTCAGGTCCTGGTAGAAACCTCTCGGGTTCCTGAACCGCTGCGAGACATGCAGGCGGAGGATTCGACAGGCGAGTTGCGCTGCTCGGTCTCCCCGTTCAAGCCGCGCCTGAACTATAGCTTCCGGTTCCAAACCGGCTACGTCCTGGAGGTACCGCTGGAGCAATACAGCGGCAAGGGTCATTCCATTGCCACGCTTCTTCGCGTCACTCCCGAGAACGATGAACGCGAGCCCATCTACTTGGTCAGCCGCACGCGACTCCCTGAGATTCCACCCACCAAAGCCGTGCTGGAGCTAGGCGGTGGCTATGTAGTCGGGGAAGGCAAGTATCGCGTCGACATGCTCGTCAGCGATGACGAGGGGCGCACCTGCACCAAGAAATGGAATCTGTCCGCCAAACTGAATCGCAAGGAAGATGATGTTCCGCCTGGCATGGCCCCCGGAACGGTCGACGAGATCTCCCTTCGAAAATGGATGCGATCTACCAAGGGCCCGCGCGGGGAAGAAGGCTACCGACTCACGGTGCTGATGAACGTTGCGCCTGTGATGCCGCGCCGTCTCCGACTCGGAGCCTACGATCGCGTACTGCTGCTTAGTTCCTTCACGTCGCTGATCGAGCGGATTCCGTTGCGCTCAGTTCGGCTGGTGCTATTCAATCTCGATCAGCAGCGGGAAATCTATCGCGACGAGAATTTCGAGCCCGCGAATTTCAGCCGTGTGGCGCAGGCGCTGAACGCCCTGGAGCTTGGAACCGTCTCCTACGACGTGGTGAAGAATCGCAACGGGCACATTGACCTTCTATCCGAGTTGATGGAAGACGCGCGGAAAGATGACCGATCGGACGCTGTCGTGTTCCTTGGCCCCAAGCCGTGGCGGTTCGAAAAAGCGCCCAAGTCTGCTTTGCCCGAGCGCTCCGGGAATGACCCGGCGTTCTTCTACGTCCAACTCCGACCGTTTCTCGCCGCCGCTGCGCTACAGGACACGATCATGAGCGCCGTTAAGCATATGGGCGGAAAGACGTTCGACGTTTATTCACCAGGAGATTTCGCCGAAGCCATTCGGGACGTGACCAAGGCCCTGGAGCTAAAGCGTTCGACGTCAGCCGCGATCAGGTGACTAAGCGTCTACAGCCGCGCCCACTTGCGAATTTCGATGTGTCCGACGAATTTTGACGTGCGTGCGATGTGGTCCAGCGCCAAGTCCCGCCGGTCCTCGGGCGTGAGAACGTCGTCCTCAATTAGCCCTTCGGGATACTCAAGGCCTAGCACCAGCACCTGAGTCATCGTAAAAGCCGGACTCTTCGATCCTGCCCTGGCTTTCTTCGCCTTCACCGCGGTGGAGCCGGACTCGCCGCCTGCCGCCTGCACCGTCCGAAGTCCCTGAAATTCCTCGGCTC
This sequence comes from Bryobacteraceae bacterium, assembly GCA_035634155.1. GTDB lineage: Bacteria > Acidobacteriota > Terriglobia > Bryobacterales > Bryobacteraceae > DASQDN01. Next base: position 8,132 of record DASQDN010000270.1, read on the forward strand.
GCGCCCGGCTATCGGAATCGAGTTCCAGGCTTTCACCGGAGAAATCCGGGAAATGCGCCCGGCCATATTCGTTGGCCTCTGCCTTGTTTGCGGCCTGCACAATAACAAGGGCGTTGCCCCGCTGGTCCCTGAGCAAATACAACACGTCCTACCTCTGCTGGCGGGAACCGGCGGCCCCTGGCCCCTCATCTCCTCTTCCCGCTCTCCTTGATGTGGTTTCAACTATAAGACTCTGCCAAACACATCTCGTGTCGAACTCTTATGAGGGGAGGGAAAGATTCCCCTCAAGTGAGGGGGTTTCTGTCGGAAGGAATACTCTTGCGCGCAATTTTCGCCGGGTGTACTATCGGGTCGCGTAGGAAAGCAGGTACCGTATGTCTCCTATTCTAGTCGCGTTGTGCTACGGTTCGGCGGCGCTGCTTTCGAGGTGAACCGATGTTGAACAACAGGCTGAAACACGCCTCCGCCCAGTTTGGCCTTCTTCTGTTGAATACCGGCGCCCTGGGCGGGTGGATGATGATACTGCTAGCGGTCTTGATCGTACTCGTGATGGCGCAGACAGCCTCTTAAAGAGCTGTCCCCAGCTAAACTTTGCGTCCGAGCACGATGGTATGGGCGGCGTCCGGGATCGGGTGAGCGCTCACTTGCGAGAACCCTGCATTCCGATACATCGCCTCCAACTCGCGGAACGTGTAAGCGTCGCCCGCCGCCGTGTTCGCCAGCATGATCAGGCTGAATGCGGCCGCGGGCGGTGGTGAGACGCGGTCGTCATTGGGGACGAACTCCAGCGTGGCAACCACGGCTCCGGCGGCACAGGAATCATAAACCTTGCGCAAAAGGCGCGTGCACGTATCCACGTCGAAATGATGTAGGAAGTTGGTCAACAGGACAATGTCGTAGGGTCCCCCATACTGCGCGTCGAAAGCGTTACCCGCCAACAGTTCGTGACGTTCGCTGACCCCAGCAGTTGCGGCGTTCGCGGCCGCCACCTCCAGCACCTGCGGCCAGTCGAGCGCGACAACG
>DASQDN010000271.1:0-3651 GCA_035634155.1 Bryobacteraceae bacterium
CATGTATCATTCCATCCCGAAACTCGCCACATCTCTTTCAGCGGTTTCCATGGACCCGCTGGATTCGTGGCCGTACTCATAAAGAATCCTTCGTCCGGAGTGGCGAAGTAGACCCAGAATTTACCTGCATGGTGTCGAATGGAGCCTGCCCACACACCTCTGCCAGGCCGGTTCATCTTGTCCCAGTTCAGATCCGGGCCAATGCGCGTTACGTCATCGATAACATGGCCGATGATGCGCCAGTTGACGAGGTCCTTCGAGTGCAGCACCACGATGCCGGGCGAGTACTGAAAGGTGGAGGAAATCGCGTAGTAATCGTTGCCGACTCTGATTGCGTCAAGGTCGCTGAAGTCTCCCGGCATCACGGGATTTGCATAGGTGCCGTTGCCCTGATCACCCCATTCTCCACGGGTCGGCTCAGTGGGCTGAGCCAGCAGGAAGAGTGCCGCCGAGCAAAGAACAACTGTCTGTCTTAGCATTCCGTCACCTATGGAACATCAATCTTGACCCGGTTGGCGGTAATCCCGTTGACCCTGATAACGACATCCGTTGGCCCTCGTCCTCTCAGCTCGGCTGGGATACGGAGGTTCATCTGATCGAGCCCAGGGTATTGTCCCTGAGGTCCAGAGAAGAGTACGTCCGCTCGTATCCCGCCGATGGTGGCTTCAATGGCCGCCCCATCACCGTAGCGCCAGCCCGTCCCATAGAGTGACACGATCCCTTCGCTCATTGTGACGGCCGCATGACCGGTCCCGCTTGCGTCAGCCGTGAAGATCCCCGGCTCGACCCGAACAATGGAGAACGTAGCCGTCTTCCTGATCTCATGGGCCTGGACGATACGCATCACCGCTCCGCCCAGACCGGAGCCTGCAGGCACCACAAAGTTGATCTGAGTGGATCCCACATACGTTAGAAGGGCGTCGAGTTCCCTTCCCTGGCTGTCGACGACTATCACTCTTACAGCGGCTGCCTCCACGGGCTCGGATAGCCCCGGGGCGAAGACGGTTCCGAAGGATTCTGGCGCAAGGTTCATCGGGCGGTAACTGGCTCCGGAGACGATGGCAGCAGCCGGGGAGTTGGCAATGAAAGAGTACTGCTTGAGCAGATCGCAGGTGAAGCTGTCGATAGGGCAATAGATTTGAAAGCCTTCTCCGTCGCGGCGCCCATTATCGATCATCTGCCAAGCCATGTGCCCGGAGGAGCCTTGATTGATGGCGTGCTCCGTGAGCCACTCGGAAAAGATGCGGGCGCGTTCCGAATCGGACACTCGCCCGGGCGTAGGCGTGGACGCCGGACGCGTTTCATCGACAGCCGCCTTGCCGTACTCACCGAGATAGGCGACCTTGTTCGCAGCTCTGGCTATCTCCTCATGCCGTTTGATCCAGATGAGGGAATCCGATGCATCGTTCAAGCCCCAGTTTGCGGGATACAGGTGATAACTGGCCATGTCAATGTCCGGAATCTGCACCATGCGATGGTAGCTGCATCCTTCGCGCCCATTAACTGGGTAGGTGTTGCGCAGGCCAGGGTAGAGACTTGGTGAGTCGTCGAAGCCCTCGCCTCCGTCGGCGACAAGATGGTTCGGATCGATGCTCTTGAGGAACGTCGCCATCTCCGACATCCAGGCGACCAGCACATCCGCCGAACCCGGGTTGCGCAGTTCGTTTCCGAGTTCCCAGGCCAGAATCGCCGGCTCGTCTTTATACAGAACGTTCGTGACGGTGTTCCGCCGCTCCACGATCATCCGGACGTAGTTTTTGAACCACTGCTTAATTGTGCCGTCCGTATAAAATCTCGAGTGTTCATTTGCGTTGGGGTTGCGGCCAAGTTGCCATGCCACATACCGGCGGATTCCGCCGTATGCTTCCCAGTTGTTGGTCAGCTTCAAGATCATGCGGATGTTCCGCTTCTTCGCCTCGGCAATCGAATGGTCGAGTGCAACCAGGCTCGACTCCACGTAGACTCCGGGCGCTGTCTGAATTGCGGCTGGATCATTGGCGGGAGGGTGGTCGTTATGCGCGTTGGCCCGCGTCACTGCCATCCCGAGTTCAGCCATCTTGTCGAGGGTCTCCTCAACGGTGAACGGACGGCCATAGGCCATCTCCGCTTGCAGATAGTAGGTATTGTTGCCGTTGAACCGGAAGGGCAGGCTGTCGAGAAGCAACGTGGATCCTGACCTTCGAACGAACTCCCCTTCCCTGATCTGCCGTAAGGCTGAATTCACTGCGGCCTCCCGTACCCGTCCCTTGTGACGCGGGCCGGCAGAATCGATCGTCTCATTCCACGGCAGCACCACCCGTTGAGCGAAGACTGGGATTGTGAGTGCCGCCAACAGGAACGAGGCAAAACGCACCCGCTCATTGTATCGGGGAGGCTCGCCATCTGACTGTCATTTTGGGCAGGTAAACTTGTGCATGGCTACATGGGTTCAGCGGTTCTTATTTCTTGGCTTCTTTGCTCCCGCCTGCTTCGCACAATCCGAAATCGCCGGCGCTACACTTAACGGAACTGTAACGGACGCCTCCGGCGCCATAGTCACGTCCGCTCGTGTTGTCGCCTCGAACGATGAGACAGGCCTGACGCGAGAGACTACGACAACCGAAGCGGGCCTGTACAACTTCGGCCGGCTTCCGGTCGGCCGGTACACCTTGAACATCTCGGCATCAGGATTTAAGCCGGTGAAGCGATCGGGCATCGCGCTGAGCGTTGGTGCTGTGGCTACATTGGACATCAACCTGGAAGTGGGAAGCGCCGCCGAGACAGTGACGATTACGGACGAAGCACCGATTGTCGAGACAACCCGGTCCCAGACAAGCACGACGGTAAACGAGAAGGCGGTTCGCGACCTGCCAATCAACGGCCGTAACTTCCTCGATTTTGCCACTCTGACTCCAGGAGTGGTCAGGGACCCGCGTGGCGGCGATCTGTCGTTCGGGGGACAGCGAGGGCCGCTGAACAGCTTGCTGATTGACGGCGCGGATTCAAACAACGTCTTCTTCGGCCAGTCCACCGGCCGGGCGGGAACCAGGAATCCCTACAGTTTCAGCCAGGAGAGCGTTCGTGAGTTCCAGGTCAACAACAGCAGCTTTGCACCGGAGGTAGGGCGTGCTGGCGGGGGTGTCATCAATGTCATCACGAAGTCCGGCACCAACGACATCCATGGCAATGCGTTCTGGTTCTGGCGCACGACAAAGCTCCGTGCAAATCAATCGAGCAACAAGTTCAGCCCGAGCGCCCGGTTTCCTCAAGGGATTCCCCGGCAGCCTTACGAGTTCGACCAGTTCGGAGCCAACGTGGGCGGGCCCATCGTACGAGACAAGCTGTTCTTCCTTTTCAATTACGAGGGCCAGCGGAACTCGGAGCCGGTCACGCATTTCCTGCCGAATGCACCATCGGATGCAGCGTCTCAAACAGCCGTTCGCGAACTTGCCCAGTACACGGATCCGTACCAGCGGCAGCAGGACAACAATATTTATCTCATGAAGATCGACTGGAACATAGGCCCGAACCAGACGATGTCCGGCCGCTACAACCGGCATCGATTCGACGGGGTGAACTTCGAGAGCACTGCCCAGACACATCCCAGCGCCACGGGACATAGCAGCAACTATACAGATAACCTGACTGTCAATTACAACCGTGTGATCGGCA
>DASQDN010000272.1:0-3391 GCA_035634155.1 Bryobacteraceae bacterium
CAAGAGGAATTCTAATGTACGCAGTTATTTCAGCCGGTGGGAAACAGTACCGCGTCGCCCCGGGCGACCGGGTTCGCGTGGATACTATCCCGGCCGAAGTCGGCGCAGAACTCGAGTTTACGGGCCTGCTGGCCGCCACCGATGCCGATGGACGCATGCTGACAGGTAACGACCTCGGCAATGCGAAGGTGCTCGCCACCGTGTCCAAGCAGGATCGCGCGCCCAAGGTTCTGGTTTTCAAGTTCAAGCGCAAGAAGCAGTATCGCCGTTTGAAGGGTCACCGGCAGAACTACACCGAATTGACCATTGGTGACGTTCGCCTCTAGGCCATCGCCCCGTCGGAGACAACAGGAGTAATTCATGGCACATAAAAAAGGTCTTGGCAGTTCTAAAAACGGGCGCGATTCAAATGCCCAGCGGCTCGGCGTGAAGGCGTTTGGCGGTCAGGTGGTGACCGGTGGTTCGATCCTCGTCCGGCAGCGGGGCACGCGGTACAAGCCAGGTGAGAACGTGGGCGTCGGCAAGGACGACACGCTTTTTGCCCGCGTTCCGGGTATCGTCCAGTTCCGTGACCGCGGCCGCATGGGCAAGTTCATCAGCATCGAAGCACTGGCGGCCGAGCAGGCTGCGGCTGAACCTACCATCCAGTAGTCGTCGTCATCCGGTCCAACAAGAAACCGAACAGCGGCCGCCGGGGTCACACCCAGGCGGCCTTTCTTTTCCTATCCTCAGCAATGTTTATCGACGAAGTAAAAATCAAAGTTAAGGCGGGCGACGGCGGCAACGGGTGCCTCGCGTTCCGGCGGGAGAAGTTCGTCCCCAGAGGCGGGCCCAGCGGCGGCGATGGTGGGCGCGGCGGGGACGTGGTGATGGTCGCCAACCCGAACTACAACACGCTCCTACACTTTCGCTTCAATCCTGAGCATACGGCCGAGCGCGGCCGCCACGGCGAGGGCAGCAACCGCACCGGTCGTGAAGGCGTGGATGTCGAAATGCCGGTTCCAGTCGGAACCATCGTCTACGATGCGGATTCAGGCGAACAACTTTTTGATTTTACCGAGGCAGGCCAGCGATTTCGAGTCGCGAAAGGCGGTCGCGGCGGGCGAGGAAATGCGCGCTTTGCCACGTCCACACATCAGACTCCGACCGAACACGAAGACGGCAAGCCCGGCGAGGAGCGGCATCTCCGGCTGGAACTAAAGCTCCTGGCCGATGTGGGTTTGATCGGATTTCCGAACGCTGGAAAATCGACTCTGATTTCGCGAATTTCAGCCGCCAAGCCCAAGATTGCCGACTACCCGTTCACTACGTTGGAGCCCAACCTGGGCGTGGTCGGGTCGGCGGATGATTACACGTCGTTTGTCGTAGCCGATATTCCCGGATTGATCGAGGGCGCGCATGAAGGACACGGGCTCGGGATTCAATTCCTGCGGCACGTGGAGCGCACGCATCTGCTGGTGCACCTGGTGGATGTCAGCGAGTCCAGCGGGCGTGATCCAGTGAATGACTTTCATATCATTCTGCAGGAACTCGCCAGCTTCAGTGAGGCGCTGGCAGCGAAGCCGATGTTCGTCGTCGCCTCAAAGGTAGATGTGGCGCAGGACACGGAGCGTATCGATGCGGTGCGCAGCTTGGCGCAGGAGCGGGACCTTCCGTTCTTTGAGATCTCGGCGGTGACCGGGGTGGGAATCGATGCGTTAAAGCACGCAATGGCCGAGCATGTATTGCCTGCGCGCGTTTAACATTAGCACCCTGGGCGCTCACCGACAGTAGGTGCCGCCATTTTCAGCGGCGTCCGCATGTGAGCTGAATCTTACATCAGCTTGTCGTCCGGCGAGGCGAGGCTCGATGGCTGTTGACGGTTTTGGCGGCTGAAGGTCCTTCATCGACTCCATTGGAGTAGGAAGAAGAAGAGAACGGCCCAGACCAGTCCCATGTAGTGCCAATAGCTCGCGGCAGCGCCGGCAATCAGCCGGTGCTTCCGGAGATCGTTCTCGCTTCCGCTGAACAAAGCGGCCGAGCGGATAAACAGGAACAGCAGCCATCCCAAGCCGCCCAGAATGTGCGCGCCGTGGACGCCCATGAAGATATAGAAGGCCGAGCCCTGAGGATTGGCCACCGTCATGACACCCTGCTCGAAAAGATTCAAACCCGCCGAAACCTGCAGCGCGAGAAACACAAAGCCTAGAATCATCGCCGCGAGCACTCGTCCACGGTAGATGGCTATTAGGGCGCGCCGCAGCGCGTAGCGAGCCGCCTCGAGCAGCCAACTGCTGACTGCAAGCAAAACCGTGCTGAGCCAGAGCGACGTCGGCGCGTGGAATTGAATCTTTCCAGGTTGAGTTTCGATTCGAAAGGCGAAGGCGAGGATTAAGCCGATGAAGAAGGCCGAAAGCGAAACGAGCCCGACACCCAATCCCACTTGGTACAGGCTGGGGCTGAAGTGCAAGTCGCGCCGCAAACCGCCAGTATCGCATTGGGCGGGAAATGAAAAGAGGCGGAACGGTGGAGGCTACTCGGTTCCGCCTTCAAGTGAGTGGAGGATAGTTTCCGGGAAAGTTAGTTGCCAAGCCGGCGGCGAGCGACGGACGCGATGCCCAGCAGCGCGGCGCCGACGACAGCGAGAGTGCCCGGTTCAGGAACCTGAGTGAAAGCCAGCAGGGATACGGTGGCATCCGCGCCGATTTCGCCGCTGTAATCCGAGTTGAAAGCCAACGAGACCGCGTTCACATTCGAGAGGATTGTCTCCTTCGATGCGCCGGTGGCCGAGAAGCCGGCGAACAGCATGCTGAATTCCAACGGCGTCGGGTTCGGCGAGTACAACTGTACCGTCGAAACCATGTACTCGGTTGCGCTCTTGTACAGCACGACCGTGAACGGCAGGGTCTTGTTATCGGTTGTCGCCCTGATCGTGAGCTTGTAGTAGTTGCTCAAGTCAAGGTTCAGGCCAAAGTCGCTCGGATCGTCGTTGAAATCTTCAATGGTGCCGTCGCCAGAGACGCCGTCATAGATGACGCGGGCGCGTCCCAGCGTGCTTTCGGCTGAATTGTACTTCAGGCTGCCGAAACCCGTCTTCACCGAAACGTCATCGTCGCTGGGGGTGGTCGACTGGCGTTCGACGAACACTTCGCGGTCCGGGCCGATGAAGGTGTTGAATGCGGTGTCTAGCTTCACTCCGGTGGCTGTTGTGCCAGTTGGGTTGATGGCTCCGTCCGGAACCATCACCGTTTGTAAGATGGTCAAATCGTCAATGATGATGGATGCCGACGCCCCAGGGGCGCAAAGCAACGCCGAAGCCATCATCAACGCCAACCGCGCATTGCGCGTTCGAGACAACATGTAATTACCTCCGAATTAACATCGGCTTCGTTGAGCCGCTATGTTAGTATGA
>DASQDN010000273.1:0-7044 GCA_035634155.1 Bryobacteraceae bacterium
AACATCCCCTACCCGCACGCCTGGCGCTACCGGGACTACGTCATCGACGCGGTCAATGCCGACGTGCCATTCGACCGCTTCCTGCGGGAGCAGGTCGCCGGGGACCTGCTGCCGGCCGAGTCTCCCGCGCAGCGCAACGAGCAGCTCGTCGCGACCGGGTTCCTGGCCCTCGGCGTGAAAGACGTGAACCAGCGCTTCGAGGTGCGGTTCATCATGGACAACGTCGACGAGCAGATCGACACCGTGAGCCGGGCGGTGCTGGCCCTGACGGCGAGCTGCGCCCGCTGCCACGACCACAAGTTCGACCCCATCCCGACGGCCGACTACTACGCCCTCGCCGGCATCTTCACCAGCACGGACGACAGAGTCGGACTACGAAGCCGCATGGGTGGATCCGGCCTCGACTACTACGATTGGAAATCGCTCGTCACCCTATCCAACACGCCGCCTGTCGAGCGCACCGAGCGCATTGCCAGGCTCGAAGCGGAAGCCGCAGTTGCCAAGAAAGCGTGGGACGAGATCCGAGGCACACCCGAAGGTCTCGCAATTGGCCCAAATGGAAGACCCAAGCAGCAGCGCTTACGCCTCGCCTATGAGCGCCTGCAAGCCGAACTGCTCTTCCTCACCGATCCCGGTTCGCGCGGCTATGGCATCCATTCGGTCCAGGACGCCAAGCGCGTCGGCGACACCTCCATCCGCATCCGAGGCGAGGCCGAGCGGCTTGGACCCGTAGTGACGCGCGGCTATCTGACCGCGGTGGACGTGCCGAACGCTCCGCCCATCGATACAACACAGAGCGGACGCCTGCAGCTCGCGCAATGGATTACCGATCCTCAAAACCCGCTCACCGCACGCGTCGCCGTGAACCGGATCTGGAGCCATCTCTTTGGCGAAGGCATCGTCAAGACCGTCGACAACTTCGGCTTCAACGGCGATCGGCCGTCGCACCCCGAACTGCTCGACTATCTCGCCTCTGAATTCGTCGAGAGCGGCTGGTCCGTGAAAGGCCTTGTCCGCAAACTCGTCCTGACGCGGACCTATCGTCTCAGCGCCGACTCCGTCACCTCGCACAAGCAGATCGATCCCGCCAATCGCCTTCTGTGGCGACATGCGCCCCGCCGCCTGCAAGCCGAAGAACTGCGCGACGCTATGTTATTCGCATCCGGCCGCCTCGAACTGAGGCCCCCGGCCGTCGCTCCCTCCAGCAACCTGCGCATGGTGGAGATGCAGGACAACGGCCCGGAATCCCGATCCATGCACGAACGCGCGAACCACAGCCTTGCGCGTAGCGTATATCTGCCGCTACTCCGAGGCCTCACCCCCAGCGCGCTCCAGGCGTTTGATCCGGTAGCGCAGACGCTCGTCACCGGGCAGCGCGATGCGACCACCGTTCCGACGCAGGCCCTCTTCCTGCTGAACTCCGGCTTCGTCCGCAAGCAGGCGCTGGCGCTCGGCGAAGCGTTGCAGAATCTGGAAGGGCTCACCACACAGGCCAAAGTTGAACGCGCGTACTGGCGCACTCTCGGCCGAGCTCCCTCGCAGCAGGAAATCGCCCGAGCCCTGCAGTTCGTAAAACAGTTCCGGGCGGATTACGCCAAGCTTCCGCCGCCGGTCTCAACGTCGACTCCCGGAGCCGCCACAACCGTCCTCGCCAGCACAACCGAGTCGCCCGGCTTCACTCTGCCCGCCGACCCCGACAACGTCGATCGCACCGAATACATCGCCGTCGAAGAAGCCGTCCAGCCCTCCAGCGCCGAGGCCGCGACGTGGATGAGCTTCGCCCAAGCCCTTTACGCCTCGGCTGAATTCCGATTCGTCAGATGAGTTCCAGGAACAGGAGAAACGAAACCATGTCAACGCAAAATAGATCCGACCTCATGTCCCGCCGCAGTCTCCTGCGCTCCGCCGGCGCGGGCTTCGGACACTTGGCCCTTGCCGGACTCCTCGGCGAGTCCGCAGCCAAAGCCGCCACCTCAGCGGAAAAGCCGCTCCTGCCCAAGCCGCCCCACTTCCCGCCGAAAGCCAAGCGCATCATCTTCCTCTTCATGGAAGGAGCAATCTCCGGAGTGGACACCTTCGAGTACAAGCCCGAGTTGCAAAACAACGGCGGTAAATCCGGACCCGGAGGCGGCGTCCTCACGCCGTCGAGGTTCCAATGGAAACAATACGGCCAGTCAGGATCGTGGTTCTCCGAGCTCATGCCCAACATCGCCAGGCATGCCGATGATTTGTGCTGGCTGCGAGGCCTGCACACCGACACACCGGCGCATCCGCAAGCCGTGGTGCAACTGCATACCGGCAGCGCTAACGCCGCCCTGACCCGACCCAGCATGGGCGCGTGGCTCCTGTACGGGCTCGGCACCGAGAATCAGGACCTGCCTGGCTATGTCACCGTCAATCCGCCGCCCAACTTCGGAGGCGCCGTGAACTACGGCAGCGCCTTCCTCCCTGCGCACTTCCAAGGAACGCGCATCAGCGATACAGGCCATCTCCCGAACGTCCACGCAGCCGCCGCGGCCTCACTGCAACGACGCCAGATCGACCTTGTACAAGCCATGAATCGTGACTTGGCGGCGCAACCGAGCGCCCCCGATCCCGTCGACGGCATCATCGAATCCTACGAACTCGCCTTCCGCATGCAAAGCAAAGTGCCCGAGCTCCTCGATATCTCAAAGGAGCCCCAATCGGTTCTCGACGCCTATGGAGTGAAGCCCGGACCCGAGGGCTCGTTCGCGCGTCAGTGCTTAATGGCGCGCCGGCTGAGCGAAGCCGGCGTCCGCTTCGTAGAAATCTGCCAGGGAGGTTGGGATCACCACACCAATCTCCACAACGGCCTCATCGAGCGGTCACGGCAGGTGGACCAGCCGACCGCAGCCTTGCTCGCCGACCTGAAGCAACGCGGTCTTCTCGACGACACACTGGTCCTGTTCGGCTCCGAGTTCGGACGCTTGCCGATGGCCCAGGGCCCCGACGGCCGCGACCACAACATCACGGGATACTCGATGTTCCTCACCGGCGCAGGCGTCAAGCGCGGCTTCAGCTACGGCGCGACTGACGAGCTGGGCGTCAAGGCCGTAGAAGGTCGCATGCATACCAACGATCTGCACGCCACGTTACTGGCGTTGATGGGATTGCGCCACAAGCAACTCACCTATCGATACGCGGGACGCGACTTCCGCCTCACCGACGTCGCGGGCGAAGTGCATGAGGAGATCTTCGCCTGATGTCCTTACAACAAACCGTAGACGTTCTGTTGCGCCTGATTGCAAGGAACCATCAAGCCGATCTCGCAGTCCTGACAACCGGCGAGACGCGATACAGCCACTTCGCAACCACGTTGGTTGTGCCTCTCGACGCGCCTGAACATATCCTGCTGGGATGGCGGCAAGCCCGTGCCCTCCCTGACCTCACACCGAGCGCGCCGCTCATCGCGGCCCTTAACGTTGTGCTCGATGTCCTCGCCAAGGAAGCAACCGTACACGAACTACTCGTGGAAGCAACTCGCCTGCAATGGGAGCTGGCCGACTCCAAAATTGCCGACCGCATCTCCGGCCTCTTCGCAGCCGGCCAGGCAGAACCACACATCGTGCAGCAACACGTCTTCCGAGTCCTTTCGTCCATCGAAGACAGCGACGCGGCATCGCATCGCATCGCAGAATTGAAAGCCGACCTACAGGACCGCAAGCACATCGCTGAAGCCAAGTCCCTGCTGCAACGCAAACTCGGCTTGACCGAAGGACAGGCTTACGTGCGCCTGCAACAAGCGAGCCGTCGAAGCCGGCGTCCGATCGCGGAGATTGCACGGGAGGTATGCGCGGAACAAAATTTACGCGGTAGGCGTATCGCCTAACACATACGGAGGCATGCAAGAAAAGGGCGTCCCCGCGTGAATACGGGGACGCCCTTTCTGCATTGAGACAGTGTGGAACTACTTGCGTCGGCTCTTTCGCGCGCGAGCCGCAATCAGCAATCCCAAACCACTTCCAAACAGCGTCATGGTCATCGGCTCGGGAACCGTAGGATCTTCACCAGGAATCTCGGGTTGAATCCCACCGATCCGCACCTGCTTCACATCGTCCAGCGCCAGGGTAGTCGCTAACGTCACCCGAAGAATCTTCTCCGGAGCCGCCGCCGTGATCGTGTAGAAGTTATTCCCATTGGCGTCCAGTTCCAGCGGCGCATAGATAATCGGCGCCTCATTCAGCATCTCGAACGTGAATATGACCTGACCGTCCGGGATGTTGCCCGGTTGTCCCTGCCGGTTGACCGTCAGATTCAGAATCGCGCTCGTGAAAACCTGTCCGGTGGTCGAATAAAAGGACAGATCCTGGAACGTATCATCCGTGGCTTCCACCTTGGCCTGCCCGGCGGCGCTCGCCTTCAGTGTGTCGCCAACCGAGTCGAATTGGAACAACTGCGTCCCCACCCGGCCGATGGGCGGGTCGGTCGTGGACGTCCCCGTTCCGTTGAACAACACGTTGCCATCATCCAGTGGACCAGTGTTCGAATACGTTACCGTCACGTCAGCGAACGCGACGGAAGACAATGCGAATAGTACTAAAGTACCAAGTATTTTCATTAACTTACCTCCGATGTGCTTAGTACTGCACAGCCTCACTATACGGGCACTAAGGTCATTCACCGAGAGGTAATTCACAGTAAAACGCGCCACAAACACTAAGAAGCTCGCAACCACCTGAAACTACAACGTAAGCTAACAAATATCTAACCGTTGCCATGTAAATATCTTCATGTTTGCCCACCCCTGCGATAAACGCAGATGAAAGACAATAGATCAGCCCCCATGACCCGACGCCTCGCGCTCGCCCTGCTTGCGACCTGCCTCTGCCAAGCCGAACTCCACCACGTCGACACTTTGAAAACCGAGCCCTTCGGCGACACCCACGAACTGATCACCGCCAAAGCGCACTTCACTCTCGACCCGCGCCTCCGCGCCAACAAAGCCGTAGTCGACCTCGCCCTGGCGCCCCGCAACGCGCAGGGACTCGTCGAAGCCTCAGCCGACCTCGTCCTCATCCAACCTCGAGACCCCGCGCGCGCCAACGGCACAACGCTGTTCGAAGTCTCCAATCGAGGCGGCTACTCAGCACTCACAGCATTCAACGGATCACGCTCCGGCCGCATGGAACCCGGCAGCGGCCACCTCCTGAAGCAGGGCTACACAATCGCGTGGCTCGGATGGCAATTCGGACTCCCATCCACCGCCACCTTCCGCATCGATGTCCCCAAAGCACAAGTACAAGGAACCGAGCGGTGGTACTCCTTCGGCAAAGCGGCCCCGACTCTGCCCTTAAATCAACCCGGAGGCTACTGCGCGGCGCCCGGCGCCCAAGCAACCGCGCGCCTCTATACGCGAGCCAGCCTCAAGGCCCCGCGCCAACTCGTCCCTAACACCCAGTGGGACTTCCCCGATCCATGCACGCTCCGCATCGAAGGCGGCTTCCAAGCAGCCACCCTCTACGAACTCATCTATCCCGCACTGGACCCGCCCGTCGCCGGCATCGGACTCGCCGCCGTCCGCGACCTGATCTCCTGGATGAAGCTCAAGAACCCGCAGCGCGCCCGCCGAGCCATCGGCTACGGCTACTCCCAAAGCGCGCGCTTCCTCCGCCAGTTCCTGTACGACGGCGTCAACGCCGATGAGAAGGGCCGGATCGTCTTCGACGGCCTGCTACTCGCCGCCGGAGGCGCCGGTCGCGGCAGCTTCAATCACCGATTCGCCGAGCCGAACATCGCCGGCAACTCCACTGAAGGCTTCGACGAGCCCGTCGACATCTTCCCCTTCAGCGACCTCGATCAAACCGACCCCGTCCTCCGGCGCACGGACGGCCTCCTGCAACGAGCCGCGCAGCAGCGCGTGATCCCCAAGATCTTCCACCTCTCGACGTCCACCGAATACTGGGCGCGCGCCGCCTCGCTTCTTCACACCAGCGTCGACGGCACAAAGGACCTGCCGCTCGCGCCTACCAGCCGCATCTACTACTTCCCCGGCACGCCCCATTCGCCCGCAGCCGTCCCGCCCACGCGCCAAACACGCGCCGCTCAATTCGAGCACCACCTCAACCCCTTTGGCATGATCACGGCGTTCCCCGCCCTGCTCACCGCCATGAACACGTGGATCGCCAGCAACACCGAGCCGCCGCCGTCACGTTATCCGACTCTGGCAAAGGGCGACCTGGTGCCGCCGGCCAAACTCACACCCGTCGCAAGCCTCAAGTGGCCCGACTTCGTCCCTGAAGTCACACGCCTCGACTTCGGCCCCGAGTTCCCCCGCACAGGCATCATCACCAAGCAGCCGCCCGAACGCGGCGCTCCGTACCCGCTCCTTGTCCCGCAAGTCAGCGCCGATGGGAACGAGATCGCAGGCGTTCGACTCCCGCACGTTGTAGCGCCGCTAGCGGTCGTCACCGGATGGAATCAATGGCAGCCGTCGATGAATCACTTCGGAAAACTCGCTGGACTCGCCGGCGCATACATACCCTTCGCGCAGCCCGCAATCCAGCAGCGATACGCAAACAAAGACGCATACCTGGCCAACATCCGATCCGCCGCCGAGGCCCTGGTCAAGGACCGCTTCCTGCACGCCGAAGCCATACCGGCAATCGTGGATCGCGCCGCGCGCGAGTGGGATTGGATTGCAGCGGCAGGCGCGCGTTAAAGCAGCAAAGCTTCAATGCGGTGCGCATGCACCACGTCATCGCAAGGCGACCATCCGAACACGGTGAACCGCCCATCCTGCGATGCCACCAACGCAATGGAATCGCGCTGATCGTACGTGAACTGAGCCGCCGATAAGTGCCGCGTACCGCCAAGCTGCGACGGCTCCACAATCGATGCCTCCGAGCCTTCAATCGGCTCGGTCACAATCACGCGATCCACCTGCATGGAGCCGCGCCGCCGCACGATCTTCGCCCCGAACGCCAGCAGATGATGTTGATCGCTGACGACAGTCGCGCCATCTACCGCCGTCAATCCCGCGATGCCATCCACCGCGCGCCGTAGTGCATCCTGCCATCGCCGCCG
>DASQDN010000274.1:0-10839 GCA_035634155.1 Bryobacteraceae bacterium
AGGTGCGTAAGAAGGACCTGCCGGGAGCGGAGCACTACAGAACACGAACAAAAATCGCCGTTACAGCGTCAACAAGCTAGAAACATCACACATCGTTGGAGGACCTGAAATGGGATTGTTTGATCGCAACAGAGAGGGAAACACCGCCGTGGCTGACAACAATGAACAGCGTTTCAGTGAGCTGAAACAGAAGTATGCATCCGTGCTGCGCACTATTGAACAGACTGGTGTTCGCATGCAGAACCTTCACGTTGAGAATAACAAGCTCTTCGTCAAGGGACAGGCGCCCTCCGAACAGGTGAAGAATCAGGTGTGGGACCAGATCAAACTGGTGGATCCGTCCTTTAGTGATTTGACCGCGGACATCGCTGTCGATCCTAACGCGCCGAAACCGGCGCAGCAGGCCGGCCCGGCTTCGGGCGGCCAGACTTACACCGTGCAGTCCGGCGATACGCTATCCAAAATCGCCAAGCAGTTCTACGGAGATGCGAACGCGTACATGGACATCTTCAACGCGAATCTCGACAAGCTGAACGATCCGGACAAGATTTCGCCCGGCCAGCAGCTTGTGATTCCGCCGCGGGGCTAACTTAAGGAGGCCACACGATATGAGTTGGATGGATCAATTGGGCGGCATGCTTCAGCAGTATGCCAACTCGGGACAGGCATCGCAGACCACGGAAGATGACTTCGATCGCGCGTCGCAGATGGCTCCACGGGAAGCACTATCCGGTGGATTGTCGGAGGCGTTCCGCTCGCAGCAGACTCCGCCGTTTCCGAACATGCTGAGCCAGATGTTCGGAAGTTCAAACGGAATGCAGCGAGCCAACCTTCTGAATACGCTGTTGTCGGTGGCAGGACCGGCGCTGCTGTCGAACGTTCTGTCGCGAGGCGGCGGAATGGGCAATCTCGCAGGCATGCTGCAAGGCGGACAGGTAACGCCGCAGCAGGCTGAGCAGATTCCACCCGAAGCAGTTGAGGAGTTGGCGCGCGAAGCCGAGCGACGCGACCCCAGCGTGATCGATCGCGTGAGTGACTTTTATGCCGAGCACCCGACATTGGTGAAGACCCTCGGCGCGGCGGCGCTGGCGGTCGCCATGTCGGGCATGACTAAGCAAAAGCGCGGCTTGTTCTAGATCGGTCTGTTACAATCGCGTCGTAATGACGCCGCCGAATTCGCGCGAGATGACGGTGAAGGCGGTGTCGCTCGGCGTGTTTCTGGCGCTGGTATTCGGCGCCGCCAACGCTTACCTGGGCATGCGAGCGGGCCAGACCGTCGCGGCGACCTTACCGGCCGCCGTGATCGCGATGGCCCTGTTTCGCATTCCCGCCTTTCGCGGCGGCATCCTGGAGCAGAACATTGCTCGCACGGCTGCCTCGGTTGGCGAGGCTTTGGTTGCGGGCGCGATCTTCACGATTCCGGCATTCGTGATGGTGGAGGTCGGCGGGACTCGTCTTTGGACTGACCTTCGATCGCATTATTGGGACGCCACGCTCATCCTTCTGTGCGGCGGCCTGCTGGGCGTGTTCTTCATCATCCTTCTTCGGCGAGCTCTGGTTGTAGACGCGGGACTTCCCTGGCCCGAAAGCGTCGCTGCGGCCAGCATTGTGAAAGCCTCGGGCGAACGCAGCGATGCTCCACGCCTGATCTTCGGGGCGATGGCATTTGGCGGCTTGATTCAGTTTCTGAAGAGCGACAAAGGGCTGCTTGTCTTTCGCGAATATACCGAAGGCTTCCTGGCTTTCCCGCGGGCGGTGGTGAGTCACTTCGATTTTGCAAAAGCGCCAATCGGAGCGGTGACGCATGGGGGCGGCATACCTTGGGCCACTCCCGCGCTATCTCCAGCGCTGATGGGTATTGGCTACATCATCGGCCCAAAGTATGCGTTTGTGAATGTCGCGGGAGGCGTACTGGCGTGGTGGGTCCTAATTCCCCTGCTCCTGTTTTTTGATCCTGACCTGCCGCGTCGCATGACTGGAGGCGCGGCCGAGACGGACGTGCTCGCCTATACACTCTGGTACAACATTGTCCGTCCGATTGCGGTGGGCATGATGTTGGTGGCGGCTGTGAATACGCTGTTCTCCATGCGCGGTTCGCTCGTGGATTCGTTGCGAGGCGCTTTCTCGCTTCGTGGCGCGGCGACAGCGGATCGTCGCGATCGCACCGAGCAGGATCTTCCGATGCGGTGGATTCTGCTATCGATGGCGGCTCTTCTGATTGCGACGGCCTTCACGTATATCCACTTCACTGGGGACATTGTTGCGGCGCTGGTGGCCGCGGTCGCAATGACGTTCACCGGCTTTCTGTTGTGCGCGGTCGGCGGCTATCTTTGCGGGCTCGTGGGATCGTCTAATCAGCCTTTGTCAGGGTTGACGTTGTCTGCGTTAATTCTGTCGGCGCTGCTGCTGACGGCGTTCGGTGTTCAAGGGGCTTCCGGAATGGTCGCAGTGCTGGGGGTCGCGGCGGTAGTGGCCACTGCGGTGTCGGTATCTGGATCGCTGATTCAGGATTTCAAGGCCGGACATCTATTGGGAGGCACGCCGTGGAAGATGCAGGCGGTTGAGATTATCACGGTCACGCTGCTTTCGTTCTTTCTGATGGCTCCTATCATTCTTCTGCATGAAGCGAATCTTGCTACCGGCGGGATTGGAGGACGCGCGCTTCCGGCTCCGCAAGCAGGGCTGATGGCGCAGCTTGCCAAGGGCATTGTCGGCGGTGAGATGGCGTGGGGACTGCTTGCGATGGGCGCCGCTTTTGGTGTGGCGCTGTTGTTTATCGGGGCGCGCTCACCCATGCTGGTTGCGGTCGGGATGTATCTGCCGTTTGACACCACATCAGCGATTGCTGTGGGAGGCGCTATCAAGTGGGTAGTCGATCGTATGGCAGCCTCCCGGTCAGAAGAGGAACGAGCGTTTGTTGAGGATCGCGGATCTTTCCTGGCATCGGGCTTGATTGCAGGTGAAGCCATCATGGGGATCGTGCTCGCCGCGACCTTCCTCAGTGGCATCCAGTCCTTCACGCATCTGTTGACCGGGGCCGATGAATTCGGGTTCTATGCGGGCCTGGGCGGACGGTTGTCGCTGGGCGCTTTCGCGGCTATTGCTCTTCTCCTGATTCGAATTCCCCTACGTCGCTGAGGATGATGTTCATGCGTCGCCGTCATCTATATCCGCTGGGCAGTCCAGGACGCGAAACTCAGACGTAAGCATCCGCTCCTAGTGGTGATTGCGTGTTGTGTTTTCTTTCCATTCGGACTCTTCGCTTGGATACTTTTCCGCCCTCCTGTCGCCGTGAAGATGCAGCTCCGACCGGCGACGCACTGAAAACTGCGAGAACTTTTGCTTCGATCCGGCACTGTTGCGGGTATCGGAGCAAACTATGACCTTTGTCCATCGGTTTGGAGCCGCGTGTCTACTGGTACAGTGCCTTGCCGCCGTACAAGCCGCGCCGCTGCTAATTGTCAACTACAGTAAGGAACCAACAGAGTTCGCCAGCGCGCGGGCAGGTCAACTCGCGCTGGATCATTCGGTCATTACGGACTTCATAGCGCCTCAACTAACCGGCAAGTCTGTCCTCATCATGCCGGGAATGTCTTCTTATCAGCTATTAATGACGAGCAAGCCAATTCTGACGGAATTTGTGGAGAATGGCGGCTACTTGTGGCTCAATCTGGCCGGTTCGGGAGGCTGCGCGCCCGATGCGGCTCCGGGCGGAGTCAGCTTCGTGGCTTGGAACTGCAACAGCGCTCCTCATGACCAGGAGACGATCGCCAGCCCTACCCATTCCTACTTTACTGGCGCGTTCAGTCCCGCCGCAAAGCCGCTGACTGCTGCTGATTTCGCAAATTGGCAGACGACAGACGCAGGGCATCTGGACAATATCCCGGCAAACGCGAAAGTTCTGCTCTCGAATGCGAAAGGACCTGCGCTGGTGGAGTACGGCGTCGGAAAGGGATGGGTGGTCGTAAGCACCCTTACGTACGGATGGGCGACAGGCGGCGCGAGGGGCGCTGCGTTGGACAACATGCTGCTTTATGCCGCCGCTCAAGTGCGCGATAGCGCAGCCCCAATGGGTCCGCCCCCACCAGAGGCAGGCGCGGTTCCCGAGCCGGGCGGTCTCCTGTTGTCTGCGACGGGCGTGGCGGCAATCGCCTGCGGCCGCGCCTCCAAGGGTCGCTAGCGATCGAGGCCAGTTTCTCACCGCAAGGCAAGTAACCCCAGGGCTTGTATGCCGTCCAACGCAAGAAGGACGGCATGCTTCAATAGGAATACTGCCCATGATGAAAACATTCTCGTTGATGTTTGTATGCGCGATGGCCTCTTTTGCGCAGCCGATCGGCGTCGGGTTGAAGGTTGGCCTTCCCCTCACGGATGCGTTCGATGTGGCGACAGGGCCCTCGGGTTCATACGCTTCCGACACCAAACGCTACATCATCGGGCCGCAAGTAGAGTTGCGCCTGCCTGCAGGATTCGCGATTGAGCTGGATGCGCTGTACACGAAACTGAACTTCTCGTCGGTAGGAAGCGTGGCGGGATCGGTGGTGAACGCCGCGACAGACGCCGACGCTTGGGAGTTCCCGCTCTTGCTGAAGAAGAAGTTCGGCGGGGCGAATGCGGGAGTTGCCGCGGTGCGGCCTTTCGTCGCCACCGGCGCTGCGTTTCGCCGTCTGACCGGCATCAAGCAGGTGCGGAACTTCATCACCGGCAGTCCGCAGGAGACGAGCACGCCGGCCGAGTTGCGGGACAAGAATGCTACCGGCTTCGTGATCGGCGGTGGAGTTGAGATTCGTGCGCTATTCCTGCGGATCTCGCCGGAAGTGCGCTTCACGCGCTGGGGCACTTCGAACTTTCGGGAAGGGGTTGCGAACCTGCTCGAGACGAATCGCAACCAGGGGCAGTTTCTGGTCGGCTTCCACTTCTAGGGAAGCGAGCGCGCCTGGCGTTCCGGGCGCGCTCGTCCCTTACCCCTTGCTAGGTTTACAGAACGAACCCAAATCCAACCGAAATCTCATTCTGCCGGAGGCTGCCGCTGATCCCTTGCAGGCCGTTGTTGCCGCCGAACGGTTTGCCAGTGACGTATTGCCGGAAGTCGACGCGCACCTGATACTTCTCCGATATGCGGGCTTTGACGCCGCCGCCGTAGTTGACGCCGAACTTGGTGGAACCCTGTCCCTGGGTTGCCGAGGCGCCCGGCGGTACGAAGTTGCTGAAGTGCCCGCCGCCGGTTACGAACGGGCGAATCCGGGTTCCTTCCGGCGTAGCGTAGGCCAGCAGGTTGTAAAAGCCCTGGTGGATGGCCATGCCGCCGAGGTCCTCACCGTCGCTCAGAAGTTTGCTGCGATTGTAGGCATAGCCGAATTCCTGGCCGAAGAACGACCAACTGTTTAAGCCAATGCGGAACGCCAGCCGCCAGCCGTCATCCAGGCTCAGACCCGCGGCCTGGGCGGTGGAGGGGACCAGTTCTTTGTTCTGAAGTCTTGACACGCCGCCGCTTACGCTGAATTCGGCGACCTGCGCGTGGGCCGCGAAAGAGAAGGCGGCAAGCAGTGTTGAGGCAACGCAAAAGCGTGACATTGTTCTCATTCTATCTTTGAGGGCTCCTATACTCCGTTGCCACGTAAGATGTTCCAAGCGAAGGAATAGTTCCCTTCCCCCACTGGATTTCGCGGCGCCGCGTATACTACATATGTCGGGCGGCTGCCCGAGCAGCCTCCGAATCATGCCCAAATACTTCACCCGGGACCAGGCCGAGCACATTGTGCCGAAAGTGGAGGCGCTGATGCGAGACGCGCTGCGTTTGAAGGCGCAGTACGCGGAGGCCGAGCAGGTACTGAAGACAACCGTCCACGAAATCACGATGCGCGGCGGCATGTCCGTGGACAAGGAACGCATGCTGGAGATGCAGCGGCGGCGCGATTCAGCGGGTCCGAAGCTCCAGGCAATTCTTGAGTCGATTCAAGAACATGGGTGCCTGGTGAAGGATCTGGATACGGGCTTGCTGGATTTCCCGACCCTGTACGACGGCCGAGAGGTGTACTTGTGCTGGCGACTGGGCGAATCGCGAATTGAGTTCTGGCACGGCGTCGATGAGGGTTTTCAGGGTCGGAAGCCCATCGACGAGGATTTTTTAGCCAGGCACTCCGACGGCTAGTATCCCTCGCCACAAAGAGGCTAATTTTTCACCTGCCACAGCCGATGTTATAACTAAGAGTTCACGCCGAGTACGCGCGAAGCCCTTCGAACAACTACAACATGGCGTTTTACGTTAAGCCTCACAAAGAGTTCCTAGTCCGTCCCGCTTTACCGGCATCCCTATCCAGGTTGTCTGAGCTTGCTTATAACCTGCTTTGGAGTTGGGATCATAACCAGCGCGCGCTGTTCCGCCGCTTGGATTCAGCGTTGTGGAAAGCGTGCGGCAACAATCCGGTATTGATGCTGGGACGCGTTCCGCAAGCGACACTGGAACGCGCCGCTAACGACCCTCGGTATCTGACGCTGTACCGTCGCGCATGCGAGCGCTACGACAGCTATATGCAGACCACGCGGGAAGCGAACGACGACAAGCTGATTGCGTACTTCTCGATGGAGTACGGACTGACCGAGTGTCTGCCGATTTATTCGGGTGGTTTGGGGCTGCTGAGCGGCGACCACCTGAAAGCATCCAGCGACGCGGACTATCCGTTGATTGCCGTCGGCCTTCTTTATCAGAAGGGATATCACCAGCAGTGGCTGAATCCAGACGGCTGGCAGCAGGAGCGCTACCCGGTCAACGATTTCTACACCCTGCCTATCGAAGAAGTATTCGACAGCAACGGCAACGCGCTGATGGTGCAGGTGAAACTCCCGACCGGCGTGGTGTACATCAAGGTGTGGACCATCTCGGTTGGCCGAGTGAAGCTATACCTCCTGGACACTAACATTCCCGAGAACTCAAGTGACGACCACCGCGACATTACCGACTCCTTGTATGGAGGCGATATCCACACGCGCATGCGTCAGGAGATCGTGCTCGGGATCGGCGGACTGCGCGCGCTAAAGGCTTTGAAGCTGGAGCCTACGGTGTTCCACATGAACGAGGGACACTCGGCGTTTTTGGCGCTGGAGCGGATTCGCTGGGTGATGGCCGAACAGAAGCTTTCGTTCGGGGAAGCGCTGGATGCAACGCGGCTCAACAACGTTTTCACGACGCATACGTCCGTGCCCGCCGGTATCGACATCTTCGATGCAGGGCTGATGTACGACTACTTCCACGAGTACTGCGCCTCGTCGGGTATTCACTTTGAAGAGTTGATCGGGCTCGGCCGCAAGCATCCAAACGACGCGAACGAGCGGTTCTCGATGGCAATTCTTGCCTTCAAGACGGCGGCGCTGCGCAATGCGGTCAGCGCTCTGCATCGCCACGTTTCGCAGGAGATGTGGGCCGATCTTTGGCCGGATCTGCCGGTGAACGAGATGCCGATTACGTCGGTCACCAACGGCGTGCATCTGCCCACGTGGCTGAACGGCGACTTCGCTACACTCTACGACCAGTACCTGCAGCCTGACTGGCGCGAGCGCTATCCCGACCCGAAGTCATGGGACTTGATTCAGGACATCCCCGATCAGGAATTGTGGGAAGCGCATCGGCGACGCAAACGCCGCCTGATCGCGTTTGTGCGCGAGCGGATGGTGAAGTTTGCGCTGGATCGGAAAGCCGGCGCCGCGGAGATCCGGCGGTTGTCCGAGGTACTAGACCCGGAAGCATTCACGATCGGCTTTGCGCGCCGGTTCGCGACTTACAAGCGCGCCACGCTGCTGTTCCGCGATGTGAATCGGCTGAAGAAGCTGCTGACCAATCCCGATATGCCGGTGCAGATCGTCATCGCGGGCAAGGCGCATCCGAAAGATCACCCCGGCAAGACTTTGATTCGCGAGATTGTGCAGCTTTCGCGCGATCCCAGCCTTTCTAAGCGGTTAGTGTTCCTAGAAGATTACGGGATCGAAGTGGCTCGCGACATGGTGCAGGGCGTCGACATCTGGCTGAACAACCCGCGTCGGGGCGAAGAAGCCTGCGGAACCAGCGGCATGAAAGCCAGCATCAACGGCGTGCTGAACCTCAGCATTCTGGACGGCTGGTTCGACGAGGCGTACGAATACTCGGGCGGCTGGGCGATCGGCGGGCGTGAGTCGTACTCGGAAGATCAGGATGAGTACCATGCCAGCGCGATCTACTCGCTGCTGGAGAACGAAATTGTACCCATGTACTTCGCGGGCGGTGACGATGGAGTTCCGGACGAATGGATGCGAAGGATGAAACAGTGTCTTCGCTTTATCAGTCCACAGTTCAACTGCCAGCGGATGGTAGCCGAGTACATGCAGGATCTGTATGTACCTGCACATGAAGGCTTCAGCGAAGTTCGCTCCAGTGATTTCGAACTCGCCCGTCAAAGATCCCGCTGGAACGCGGGAGTGCAGAGCGCCTGGCATAAGGTAAGATTTTTGGAACTCGGACCAGGGCCGCAAGCATCTGTGTGGAGTGGTTCCGCAATCCCGATGAGAGCCGTGGTGGACTTGGCCGGACTGACTCCCTCCGACGTGCGCGTGGAGGCGGTAATCGGTCGTGTCGGTTCCACGGGGCAGTTGGAGAATGCGGAAGTGGTGACCCTCCCGGCAGTGGAAAAGCGCGGCGATGCGTTTGTGTTTGAGCGAGACTTCGTGCCGCATCAGACAGGACGGCTGGGATACGCGTTGCGCATCGGTCCGAATCACGATGACAACCCGCTCACCAGGCCGACGAATTCTCTTATAAAATGGGGGATGGAGTAACCGGCAAACATTTCTGCCGTTCTTTGTCCCCCCTTCGCTCGAGTGTTCTTCGCACATCAAGGAGATACATCCGTAATATGGATGCGGATCGCAAATACCGGCAACACGGCTACCAAGACTCGGACCGTCCGTCGAGCGGCGAACGGAAAGAGGGACAACGGCCGCCTAAGCCAGGGGGGCCTCGCACGTTACAGGATCCCTCCGGCCCACGACTTCCGCGCCTGGTGCAGTCCGTAACGGCTTCACGCTGTTTCAACTGCGCTGTCGCGCTTCCCGCCGACACGGACTTCAAAGGCGCGTGTCCCAAATGCGCCGCTGCTCTCCATTGTTGTAAGCAATGCACGTATTTCGAGCCATCCACGCGATTCCAATGCACGAAACCGATTCCCGCCCGCATTCCTTATAAGGACCAGGCTAACGAGTGCGAACTGTTCACGCCGCGTGTGACGGTGTCGAGAGATGGCGCGAGCACTTCGGGAAATAGCGCAACAAGTTCGAGTGCGAAGGTACCCCTTCCCGCTGTGATTCGGAATCCTAGCGACGCGCGCGCGGCATTCGACAACCTGTTCAAGAAATGAACATGCGTGTCGCCGAGTACTACGACGATCGCCGATTTCGAATCGTCGAAGGTCGTATCGAAGATCCGCGTCCCGGTGAAATCCAGGTTCGGGTTCGCTCTGTCGGAATCTGCGGGTCAGACCTACATTACTTTGAGGACGGCGGCTTCGGCGACTTCAAGCCGCAGTTGCCGCTTGTGCTCGGTCACGAGCCCACGGCCGAGATCCACAAGATCGGCGATGGGGTGACAGGTTGGTCGCGCGGCGATCGCGTGATGGTGGAGCCGGCCGTTTATTGCTATCACTGCGAGTTCTGCCGATCCGGCCGACACAACGTTTGCTCACACATCCGCTTCTATAGCACCGCGCCCGATCCTGGCTTCTTCCGTGATTACGTGAATGTTCCGGCGCACAACGTGTTGCCGTTGGCTCCGGAGCTCGATTGGGATGTCGGGACACTTTTCGAGCCGCTCGCGATTGTGCTGCATTCGCTGCGCCTGGCGCCTGTGACGCTGGGTCAAACGGCGGTGGTAGTGGGCACGGGTCCCATCGGGTTGTTGACGATTGCGAGTTTGAAGGCTTCCGGCGCGGGCCGGGTGTGGGCGGTGGAGCCCGAAGCAAGCCGGCGCGCGTTGGCGCTGGCCATCGGGGCAGATGCAGCACTCGACCCTAAACAGATCGACGCGGTGAAACAGATCCTGGCCGATACGGGCAAGCGCGGAGTCGATCTCGCGTTCGATTGCGCCGGCAAGGAAGTGCCCGGCGGAATGAACACGATCACGCAGTGCATCCATGCTGTCGCGAATACAGGTCGCATCGTGATGACGGCGATTCCGATCGGTCGCGGTACCAGCGTCGACATGCATGAGCTGCGTCGCAAGGAAGCGACCCTGTTCAATGTGCGGCGCTCGAATCACGAAACCGAACCGGCCGTGGAGATGCTGCTCTCCGACCCGAAACGGTTTCGTTCGATCGTCACGCATGCGATGCCCGTCGACAACGTTCAGCGAGCGTTCGAGATGCTGGAACGCAAGCAGGACGGGGCCGCCAAGGTTACGCTGACGTTCTAGCCGCTTTGTGATATCTTCAGCCCAATGATCGCGCGGTGTGCCCTTTGCGGCGCTGACAACCAGGTGGCGCCAGAGCCGCAAGTCCAGCCCGCCGAGCCCCCGGACCTCGACACCCGGCCGGGTGAACCACTGCGCTCGACGTTGGGCGCCTGGGTACAGACCTGCGCGTCGTGCGGCTATTGCGCTTCGGATATTTCGGTGGGTCATGCGCGGGCCGCAGAGCTGGTAGGAAGCGAAGCCTATCGGCAGGTGCTCGAGGATCCGGCGCTGCCGGAGAAGGCACGACCGTTTCTCGCCTACGCCTATTTGCTGGACCGGTTGCACGAGCACGCCAACGCCGGATGGAGCGCGCTTCAAGGCGCATGGGTGTGCGACGACCTCGGCAATTCGGAAGGCGCGTGCCGCTG
>DASQDN010000275.1:0-11357 GCA_035634155.1 Bryobacteraceae bacterium
AATTCCGGGAACTGCGTAGAGGTTTGAACGAGTTCCGCACGAGCCTGCTTCACCTCGCCCATCCCGATCAGCGCACGGCTCCGAAGCAGTCGCGCGGGCAGGTTCGAAGCGTCATAAACCAGTACTTCCTGCGTCATCTGCACAACCTTGCCGTACTCCCTGTTCTGCAGGAAGATTTGCGCGAGGCTAATCCGGGGCAGCAGATAGTCAGGCCGGATCTTGATCGCTTCTTCAAACTGCACCCGAGCCGCTTGAACATTGCCTTTGGCCAACTGCGCCTTGCCGAGGTTGTAGCGCAGGACCGGATTCTCCGGCATCCGGCTGACAACCGTTTGCAGGTCGTTGATCGCGGACTGCAACTGCTCGCGCGTTCCAGTCAACAGCGACAAAGATGCCCGGATCGCAATCGCCTCGGCATCCTTCGGATCTTCCTTCAGGATCTCGGTGACAAGCTGCTGCGCCTCGTCCTTTTTGTTCTGCTTGACCAGCACTTCCACCAGCCGTTTCTGATACGCGTGCTTGTCCGCGGGCGTGCGCTTCGCCCCTTCCTGATAATGTGCCAGCGCCTGGTCTAAATCGCGGATGCGGAGGAAGAAATCGCCCACCAGCATCTCCGCCTTGGGGAAATCCTTGGAGTTCGAACTGAGCCGCTGCAGCACCGCCATCATCTCCGGCCGCTGCTTCATCGAGTAGTAATGGGCCGCAAGCTGCAGATAAGGATCGGCAACCTTGGGGTTGTTATCTACCTTGGATTTCAGAATCCGTTCCGCATCGGGCAGCCTCTGCGACCGCATGTAGTGCATGAAGAGCGCATCATAGATCGCAAGCGCCTTCGGATCCTTTTGCAGCATCTCGTAAGCGAGCTTTTCCCCATCCTCGGGCCGCTTCACCATTGCGAGCGTCTGCATATACACCAGCACAAGGTCCTGCTGATACGGTTTGATGCTATTTGCTTTTGCAAACAGATCTACAGCCTTGTTGGCGTCGCCTTCAAACAGCGAGATGTACCCCTTCAAGCGCGTGTCGTCATAAGAGTTCGGAAAGCGCTGCGCAATGCGATCGGAAAGCGATTTCAGCTCGGTTAGGAGTTGCTTTCCGCGCTTGCGGTCAGCCACATAGGCGTTCAGGTACAGATTCGTCAGCTGAACATGCGCGTCAAGATTCTTGTCCTGCAACTCGACGGCCCGTTGAAGGTCGCGGGCGGCATTTGCGATCTGGCCGAGTTTCAGCTCCGCCAGCGAGGCCCGATAGTACGCCTCACCGAAGCGCATATCACGCTTCAGCGCATTGCGGTACATGATCAGGGCTTCTTTATACTTGCCCTTCTCGTAGTACCGGTTCCCGTTCTCGACATACTTCATCTTCGCGACGTTAGGGTCGCGATTACAGGCTGCGACTAGGCACAGCGCGATCAACAGCGCAATTACAGCTTTCTTCATGCAACACCGTGGGTTATCATACAGTTCAACACAGGCCCGCCGCCAGACGCAACCGACGTGGAAGACGTCGAAACGCTAAGTTACTCATCGACAATCGCCGAGCGTTCTTTAGTTTAACGCCAAACACCCCTAGTAGATAGTGCGCTAACTCCCACCGGCGCCCGTCGCCGCCTCGTAAAGCTCCTTCACACGATGCAGTGTGTCCGCCTCCTCGGGACGCTTGTCACGCCGCCAGCGCACGATCCGAGGAAAACGCAGAGCAAATCCGCTCTTGTGGCGAGGGCTCTTCTGAACCCCGTCGAACGTCACCTCCAGCACCACTTCCGGACGAACCAGCGTCACCTTCCCGAACCGGTCGGTTGAAACGCTCCGCAGAACTCGTGTCAGTTCCCGAACCTCCTCGTCCGTCAAACCGGAGTACGCTTTGCCGACATTCAAATACTTATCGCCATCCCGGACCGCAAACGTATAGTCCGAAAGGTAGATCGCGCGCCGTCCGCTGCCGGTCTCCGCAGCCGTCACCACCACGTCCAGGCTCCCGTGCGGCCGCTTCACCTTCAGCCAGGACCCACTCCGACGCCCCGCTTCGTACGTGCTGCCCTTACGTTTGAGTACGAGCCCCTCGTTGCCCCGCTGCCGCGCCGCCGTAAACGCCGCGTCGATCTCCTCGTGGGCATCCACCCTCCACTGAGGCGCTATGAGAATCAAGGGCATGGCGGCCACGACCTTTTCCATCGCCCGACGACGGTCCTCTAATGGTGCGTCCACCAGCATCGTTCCGTCGCAGTAAAGAACGTCATACGCTACAAACACGACGGGCACACTCGCCGCCAACTCCGCCGTCAGCTTTCTGCGCGCGATGCGTTGCTGCAGGACCGCAAACGGAAGCGCTCGCCCGTCCCGCCAGGCCAGAACCTCGCCATCCAGCACCACCCCTTGCCCTGCCCCTTTCACCGCTGCGACAATCTCCGGAAAAGCCTCCGTCACGCTTTCCAGGCCGCGCGTGAAGATCGCCACCCGATCCCCTTCCGCATGGATCTGCGACCGGAATCCGTCGTACTTGTCTTCCACCCACCAGTCGCGCGGGTCAGCCACATCTCCGACCGCATCCAGCGGCTTAGCCAGCATGAACTCCATCGGGTGAAACAACCGAGCCCGAATCTCACCGAGCGTCCCACGTCGCGCCGCCAACGCAACCTGAGGCAGATCCCCCGCCCGGTTGTTTGCCGAACGGACATCCTCCAGGGATGCCCCTGTCGCCTCCGCCACGGCTTCTTCCACCATCTTGGCCTGCAGCCCGATCCGCAGATTCCCCGTAATCGCCTTCACAAAGAACTTCAACGTCTCAGGGTTGTGCTCCAGATAAATCTGCCGCAGCAGCTCAACCTTGTCTACAGTCCGCCGCTGCTTGAAAACCCTCGCATATAGCAATTCCGCATCGGCCAGACTCATCGGTCGACGGGCGGCGATGCCGCGCATCAGTCGAGCGACGGTCTCGCCCGTATCGCCGACCTGCGCATAACACGCCGCCAGAGTCTGCGCGTCCCACCCGCTGGCGAGCCGGAGCGCTTCCCGTAGCGTGCTCCCACCGACAGAAAACTTCCCCTCCCCCGCCGGAATCGGCCCGCAACAGAGGAAACGCACCGCCCTCACCAGGTCCGCATCCGAAAGGGGCCGCAGATAATCGGCGAGGATCCGCACTTTCCGCAGCCGAGAATTCCAGCGCGCGATCTGCTCGCAAGTCAACGCGAGTTCGTCCATTACGAATCCAGCGTGTCGCTATCGGAGCGGCCCGCTGCCTGATGCGGCGCGTACGCGCGAACCTTGCCGCGGCCGTTCAGAATGCGCGCGAAATCCTCGGTATACCCATGCACCACATCCACATGCCGAGCCCCGCTTCGCTCCACCATGGCCAGCAGCTCTTCGAAATCGCCGTGGTCGGAATACGGAATCAGCTCCTCCGCTCCGGCCCGGTTCCGAGCATTATCCAACCCTGCCCAACCTGAAACATACGCCATTCGAAAGTTCTTCCCGCTCGCCTCCAGCGTCGCCCGAAACCCGGGAACCACCACCAGCGCCTTCCCCGCCGTCGCCCGAGCATCGTAGGCCGACCATCCCGGGAACCCGTACCCGCTATCCTCGTAAACCGGAATCATGCGCGCAATCGCTCCGTGGATGCCCGTCGGAATGCCGGCTTGGCAAAGCGCATGCGCCACTTCCTGGCCCCGCCCCAGCGGATATCCGGCGAATACGGGCGTGATCCCGTCGTCGAGGCACTCACGAGCAAACTCAACGATTCGATCCCGCGCTTCCTCCTGGCCGAGAAAGTGGAAAATCGGCAGACCGAACGTAGACTCGATAATCAGCCGATCGCAGGGGACCACCTCCGTCGGGGCGCCGCAGATCGAATCGCGAAGCTTGATGTCGCCGGTGTAGACGACGCGTTCGCCGCCGTACTCGATCAAAAGTTGGGCAGCGCCAAGAATGTGGCTCGCCCGACAAGCGGTCAGGATCGCGCCGCGCCATTCCATGCTTTCGCTATACCGTAAGCAACGCAAATCCTGAGGAGTTTCCGTGTCTTCCGGCCAACGAATTCTGTATACTCGAAGCGTCTCCGGCGTTGCGATGACGGTGCAATGCAGCCCGCGCGCATGGTCGCTATGGCCGTGGCTGATCCACGAGTTTTCGCAGCGCTCCTGCGGGTCGAGCCACAGGTCGATCTCCGGCAGGTAGATGCCTTGCGGGGTGTATTCGATCTCCACTCGCATACCGACCGATGCTCGTGGGACACAGTTACACCTTTTTTTGGCGCGCCGAGCTTAGATCCATCATCAGAGGGGAGGACATGAACGTCGGCCAGTCGACAACGTGGATGCGTTTAGTGGTGCTGGCGGCCGCTGCCCAGAACGGCTATTCGGCCATGTCCCCCACTTCTTCGCTCGAACTGAGGTCCTTGTGGGCCGCGCTCGGCATTGGACTCACGTTCGCCGCCATCGATCCTCTGCGCTACTGGCCTGTCATCGTAAGCACCCTGATCGCCCGCTTCACCCCGGTCGTCGGGCATGGGCTGCTTGGCCGAGGCCCGGCTGCGACAGCATCCATGGCCAGTGCGCTCGTCTCCGCTCCACTATCCTTCGTCCTGGCAAGCGCGTACCTGCGACGGCTGAATCGCCTCCGACGCCGCACCATTGACATCCTGGACTTCGCGCTCCGCGCGCGCACGAACCAGGGCGCTACCGTGGATGCGCTATCTCGCGACAATCCAGTGCTTCTCGTCTTTCTGCGCCATGCCGGCTGCACGTTCTGCCGTGAAGCTCTGGCCGACCTCGCAGCGCAGCGCCGGGACATCGAGTCGACCGGCGTCACCATCGTGCTGGCCCACATGGGCAAACCCGAATTCGGCCGCGAGTTCTTCGAGAAATACGGCCTCAGCGACCTTCACCAGATCAGTGACCCGGGCCGCGGTCTATACAAAGCGTTCGGACTTCAACGCGGCAATCTGTGGATGCTTTTTGGACCGAAAGTCTGGTGGCGCGGCTTCGAAGCCGGAATCCTCGGCCGTCACGGGGTAGGCCGGCTGATGGGCGACGGCTTCCAGATGCCCGGCCTGTTCATGATCTTCCACGGACAGATTCTGCGTACCTACCGTCACCAAAGCGCCGCCGACCGGCCGCACTACTTCAGCTTCGTTAGCGAAGACGCGTTTACGGGAATGATCAGCTAAGTTCCCGCACGGATGCTATGTTGACACCATGAATCCCTCGGGACCTGCCGGTGAACGAGTCGAGCAGCCCCGCCCCGGAGGCGTACGGCTCTTCGGTGTGCCCGTGCGGCTTCACTTCACCTTCGTCATTCTGCTGATCTTCATCGCCACCCTCGGCATTCGTGGCGGTGAGTCAGCCATCTTCCCCGCCATCTATATTGCCGCGCTCTTCACCTCGGTGCTGCTTCACGAACTGGGCCATGCGGGTGTTTCCCGCAGGTACGGCATCCGAACCGTCGAGATCGTGATGTATCCCATCGGCGGCGTCGCGCGACTTGAACGCAGTCCGAAGCCCCGCGAAGAACTCTGGATCGCTCTCGCCGGACCTGCCGTCAATGTGCTGATTGCAGCCGCTTTGTTTGCCTACCTCGGCTACATGCGCGCTGAGATCAATGCCCAAATGATGGCTGCGCCATCGGATGCCAACTTGCTGGCGCGCATCGCGATCGGCAACTTGATCCTTGCCGCCTTCAACATGATTCCGGCATTTCCCATGGACGGCGGCCGAGTGCTTCGTGCGCTACTTGCGCGCTGGCAGAGCGAGGACAAAGCGACTCGCATGGCCGCTAGCGCCGGGCGAGCGTTGGCTATCCTGATCGGTCTGTATGGACTGCTGTCGATGCACTTCATGCTGATCTTCATCGCCTTCTTCGTGTATCTCGGCGCATCCCATGAGACCGCGGCCGTCGAAGGCCGTTCCCTCACCGAAGGCGCGAACGTTCGCGCGGCAATGATCACAGACTTCCGCACCTTGGAGCACGGCAGCACCATTCGAGAAGCTGCCAACCTGCTCCTGGCGACCTCGCAGACGGATTTCCCGGTCGTGCTCGGCGACGCCGTGATGGGCCTGCTCGGCCGTAATGCCCTGCTGCGAGGAATGGCCGTCGACGGGCCCGATGCCTACGTCGCCGGCATCATGGATCGTGAAGCACCGCGAGTCAGCGCGGAAACTCCGCTCGCTGACGCAATTCCAATGCTCGGGCCGACTTCCTGTCTGATGGTCATGGAAGAAGAACGACTCATCGGCCTGCTCACACGGGAGAATCTGTCCGAGTACATGATGCTTCGCCGCTTCGGCATGTCGCCCGAAGCAGCCCGAGCCTGACACGCGATTACTGAATCGTGCGGGTCTTGCGATTCATGTAGTCCATCAGCAGATACTGCCCGAGATTCACTGGCGTCGTGAAGTACGCTTTGCCGCGGCACAATTCGGTCACCTTCTGCACGAACTGCACCAGGCCGTAGTCGCTCGCCAGCATGAACGTGTTGATCAGGATTCCCTGCTTCTTGCACCGGCCGACTTCTTCCAGCGTCTTGCTGATTACTAGAGGATCCAGTCCGAAAGCGTTGCGATACACGCGGCCGTCGTCCAGTGTCAGGCAGGAAGGCTTGCCGTCGGTGATCATGATGATCTGCTTCATGTCCTTCTTTTCCTGATTCAGCAAACGCTGCGCGAGCCTAAGTCCATCGCAGGTGTTGGTGTAATAAGGCCCCACCTGCGCTTTCGCAAGATCCCCCAGACGCAGTTCCTCAGCCGAATCGTGAAACAACACGAGCCGCAGACTATCTCCCGGATACTGTGTCCGAATCAGATGCGCCAGCGCCAACGCCACCTTCTTGGCCGGCGTGAAGCGGTCCTCGCCATACAGGATCATGCTGTGGCTGCAATCAAGCATCACCACGGTGGCGCACGAGCTTTGGTACTCGGACTGGTGCACGTGCAGGTCCTGATACTCGAGATTCAACGGCAACCCGAGCCCTTCGCGGCGCACCGCTGAGAACAAGGTCTCGCTCACATCGAGATTTAACGTGTCGCCGAATTCGTAAACCTTGGACGAACCACTCGTCTCTACACCCGTGGACATTTCACGCGTGTCATGAGCTCCGAAGCTGGCGCGGCCGAGCCCGGCCATCAGGTCTTTCAGGGTCTTGAAGCCCAGAAAGTCTACCGACTTGTCCGTCACCTGAAACTTCACATCGCGCGGCTCGCCATTGCGGCCCTGCTGTCCCGGCTGCTCGGTATTGATATAGCCTTCGTCCGCGAGCTTCTGCACCATCCGATCCACCAACTGCTGGAAGTCGGAGTCGCTCATGGCTTCGAGTTGCTGGGCCATCTGCTCGGCGCGTTCCTGGTCGAACAACTCGCCATTCCTTAGCGCCTGCTCGATGGCTTCCTTCAGTCGCTCCAATGCGTTCTGGTCAAACTCATTGAACTGCATGTACTGCGACTCAAAGCCGCTTTGCAGCAGGAAGTCAGACAGAGCGCGCATCAAGTCTTCGGCGGAGATGCCAAAGTCTTCCCCGGTATAGCGGGAATAGCTGATCCACTTCACTGGTATTGACGGCGCGCCTTGCGGCCTCCGTCCTCCTGCGACGGAGAATCGCGCTTGCGCTCGCCCGCGGCAAACTCGCGTTCTTCGCTCCGCGTGATTCTGCGATGCGCGTACAATCCCTCCAGCACAAACTCAGCCGCCGAGACTCGCAGCGCATCGGACTCATTCGAGCCCAGGCCTAGCGTGCCTGTCTTCTCCAGCAGTCCCTGAATCCCGTTTAATTGCGCGATCACTTCGCCCGACGGCAGATTCTCGTCCAGCCGTACGGATCCGCCCAGATCGAACCATTGAATAATCTGCGACATGTTCGCGCCCTCAAAATATGAGCTGTACACTTTGCCCACGGCCGTGCGAATCACTTCGCGCGCTACCGTTTCGCCGCCCTTCAACTCGCCCTCGTATTCGAGTTCAAGCTTCCCGGTAATCGACGGCAGCGCCGCATACACATCCAGAATGCGAGCCGCGGCTTCGGTTTCACCAGCACGCAACGCGCGCCGCTCGGCGTTTGAGGTTACGTTCTCCAGCGCTGTAATCGGCAGGCGTTGGGACACGCCCGACCGCTTATCTACACGCTTGTCCTCACGCGCGAGAAACGCAACGTTCTCGATCACTTCGCGAATGAAGTGCGGCACTTCTACCTGCACCGGAGATCGCCGAGCGGTCCACGCTTCCTGCTCGGTGATGGAGATGCCATGCTGCACCGTGAGCGGGTAATGCGTGCGAATTTCACTTCCGATACGATCCTTCAGCGGAGTGATAATCTTCCCGCGAGCCGTATAATCTTCGGGATTTGCGGTAAACACAAGTAGGACGTCCAAGGGCAGCCGCACCGGATAGCCCTTAATCTGAACGTCGCCTTCCTGCATGATGTTGAACAAGCCGACTTGAATCTTGCCGGCCAGGTCGGGAAGCTCATTGATCGCGAAGATGCCGCGATTGGCGCGAGGGAGCAGACCGTAATGGATGGTCATCTCATCGCTGATGTTGTGGCCTCGCCGCGCGGCCTTGATCGGGTCGATATCGCCGATCATGTCCGCGATCGTAACGTCCGGAGTCGCCAGCTTCTCCACGTATCTTTCGTCTCGATGCAGGTAATCGATGGGCGTAGCGTCCCCTGATTCAGCTACGCGCTCTCGTCCGTACTTACTCAACGGACGATAAGGGCTGTCGCGAATTTCCGAGCCTTCAATGAACGGGATGTATTCATCCAATAACCCGGTCAACAAACGAATCAGCTTCGTCTTTGCCTGACCACGCAAGCCGAGCAGGATGAAGTTGTGCCGGGACAACACCGCATTCACCACCTGCGGCGCGACGGTTTCTTCATACCCCACCACACCCGGAAACAGCGGCTCTTTTCGCTGCAACCGGCAGATCAGATTTTCCCGAATTTCATCTTTGACGGACCGATGAGCGAGGCGCTCTTCGGAGAAGCGGCTGCGGCGGAGTTCACCGAGCGTTCGTGGCAGATCTTGCGTCAATGGCACGGCGGCCATCTGACCTCCTTCAACGCGGGATGTACCGCGGCACTCGCGATTGTAGCAGAGACGTTTTCAACATCCCCTGCGTTTCTGATGCGATCCCACAGCGGAAAGGCATAATGAATTCACATGCGCCTTCGATCGTCGCAGTCCGCCGCGGGACTGCTGCCGTGAGCAGCCTTGCGTTCGGCCTTCGCGCAGCACGTCCCTATCAATGGGCGAAGAATCTGCTTGTTTTCGTCCCTATTCTTCTGGGCCATTACTGGAATGCGCCTGGAGTGTGGCGACCGGCAATGCTGTGCTTTGCAGCTTTCTCGGCAATCGCTTCAGCGCTATACCTTCTGAACGATCTGCTAGACCGCGAAGCAGACCAGAAGCATCCGACCAAGCGCCTGCGGCCGATCGCTTCCGGCGCGCTGCCTCCTGCCGCCGCCTTTTCATTGTGTGGCATTTTGTTGGTTTCAGGCGCGGCCGCCGCGATTTTCTTACCCATGGAAACGCGCTGGATCCTAGCGGGCTACGCAGCCGGCTCCATCCTGTATTCGACAATCCTGAAGTCCTACATATTAGTGGACGTTCTCGCCCTCGGGACTTTCTATGCGGTGCGCGTGTTCGCGGGCGGATCGGCCACTGGCATCGCGATCTCACCATGGACGCTGGCATTCAGCATGTTCATGTTCCTCAGCATCGCCTTGGCGAAGCGCTATGTGGAGGTCAATCGACACGGACCATCCGTACGCCGCGGCTATCGCGAAGCCGACGCGCCGGTTTTGCTTGGGCTTGGAATCGGCACTGGACTGCTAGCGATTCAGGTGCTTGCGTTGTACATCTCCAGCCCGGAGATCCGGCTCCTGTACGCGCGTCCCGAGATCCTTTGGCTGATGTGTCCGGTGATGATGTGCTGGATCGGCCGGGTTTGGCTGCTGGCCGGTCGTGGCGAACTGAATGACGATCCTTTGATGTTTGCGTTGACCGACAAGGGCAGCTACGGGACCGCAGCCGCAGCCGCCATCATTCTGACTGCTGCCACTTCCTTAACGCGCTAATGCCCCAGCGCGACCAACACCTGTTCAGTGACGCGTTCGATCATCGCCGGCATGGCCGCATCGAGAGCTAGCGTGACTGCGGCGCGCACCCGCTCCACGTCGATCTCTGACGAGGCGGGCAGCGGCGCCAGTTCCGAATAGTCCGTGACAACCTTCACCGGTACCACGTCGGAGTTCATCAGGGCCAACGTGGGGCCAAGTTCTTCCCGATCCTTGGTAGCCGCGTCCACCAGGGGCTGTAGCGTCTCCATGACTGCGGACGCCTCGAATGGCTTCTTCAAAACAGCGTCGCATTTCACCGCGATCGCCCGCGTTTCGTCGAACGACTCCAGCAGGCCCGCCGTCAGAATCACACGCACATGCTTGTGGCGAGGATTGGTTTTCAGCTCGCGGCAAATGTCGTAGCCCGATTTGCGTGGCAGCGACACGTCCGCAAACACCACGTCGGGATCGACGTCGGCCATGCGAATCAGGGCCGTCATCCCGTCGGTAACCGTCACTACTTCGAATCCTTCTTCGCGCAGGATGCGTTCCCCCATGCGCTGGGCATGGGGACTATCGTCGGCGAGAAGGATGCGCGTCATTTTTTCTTCTGGTCCTTGTTGTTGTTTTTCGGCGCTTTCTTGTTGTTGTTCGCTTTGCCGTTTGTGGTCGTCGCGGCGGCTTCACCGGCGCCGGCCGGAGTCCCCGTGCCATTGTCAGTCGCCGGAGCGCCCGTGACCTCATTAGCCCCCGTCGCAGGAGCATCGGCCGGACCCGTGGCCGCCGGACGAGGTCCGCGAGCATCGGGCTGCGTATCGAGCGTGGTGGAATCCTGAACCGTGGTCGCCGTCACCTCACCCGCAAAGCCCGTGCCTTCGGCTGCCGGAGGCGGCACGCTGACAGGCACGGTCGGCCGAAGTGGACTCATCGCCGGTTCGCCGGATTTTGCCGCCATGCCCACATCTGGACCACGCTTCAAGATGCCGAATGCCTGGCCCGCCAGACCGGGCTTGTGCCGGTTCTCGAGTTCGTACTTCATGCGGTTGTACGCCACCGGATCGGCTTCCGGAATCGGCATTTCCATGGAGCTCAACCGCTTCTTCGCGTCTTCCACAAATGGGCTCAGCGGATATTCGCGAACGATGCGCGAATATGCCGCGCCGGCTTGCGGACGGAACCGAGCGCCCATTTTCGCGTACGCATCTCCCAGCAGCCAGTTGGCCTCATCGGCTTTGCTGTACAGGGGGTAATGATCGGCTAAAGCCTGCAAACGGTTAGCCGCGGCGGGATTGCTGCCGCGCGTGTGATAAAAC
>DASQDN010000276.1:0-11939 GCA_035634155.1 Bryobacteraceae bacterium
CGCGAGGCTTATGGTGAAGGCGGTGGGCGATGCCGAGCAGCTTCAACACCTCCTCGAACTCAGGCCCTGGGTCACCCGATTTCCCTGCCATGCTGCGCGCAATCATGATGTTGTCGCGAGCGCTTAATGTCGGCAGAAGATTGTATTTTTGGAAAACGAACCCAATCGATTGCTTGCGCATGTTCGTCCGATCCGACTCCGTCATGGACCGCAAATCCTTGCCATCGATCGTGATGTTCCCTGCCGACGGAGGCGCAAGCCCACCGATAATATTGAACAATGTCGATTTCCCCGAACCGGAGTGACCGACAATTGACAGGAACTCGCCGCGTCGTACCTCGAGATTCACTCCGCGCAGGGCATGCACATCCACTTCGCCAACGCGATAGGTCTTGCAAAGATCCCGTACGCGAATAATCGGCTCCTGACCGTTGCTACTCATACGCGAGCGCCTCGATCGTGTCCTGCCGGGCCGCCTTCGTGCCCGGGTACAACGCGCCAAACACGGACCCAGCCAGCGAAATCAATGCCGCACGCAACCACCAGTCCGGCACGGCAACCACTGCCAGCGATGATGGAACCAGAGCGGTAAGGACCCATTTCGCGACGTAAGAAAGCGCAATTCCGATTACCGAGCCGATGATGGCTAGTAGCACCGTTTCCCGCAGCAGCATCCCGATAATGTATCCGGGAGTAGCCCCGAGCGCCTTTAAGATCCCAATCTCTCGAGTGCGTTCCAATACCGCCGTGTACATCGCAAGAAAGACGACCAGGAAACCAAACACGATGGCCAAGCCAACAATCGTAGCGATAAATGCGTTTAACCCCGGAAATGCCGACGGCGTGATCAGTGACAGGAACTCATCCATCGAGTACACCTGGTACCCCTCCAGCAGTTTCTTCAAGTGCTCAATGGACGGACGTACGCTCGCTGGCGTGTCCACCTTGACATACAGCATCGATACTTTACCGGTATTTGAAGTCAGGTCCTGAAGTATGGGCTTCTGCGCGAACACCTTCGACAATTTCCCAGGACCGACAATTCCGCGCACTCGCCAGTCGTGGTTGGCGAGCTTCACGTTGACGCCTACGCGCAGCTTCCGCTCGTCCGCAAAGTTCTCATCTACAAGAATGTCGTTGGGGCCTTCGAATGGGCCGCCATCACGATAGTCCAGGCCGCCGCTCATCTTGTCGAACTTCTGAATATCGATGCCTGTAATGCTTTCCAAACCGCCAATGGGATGGACCAGTATCCCCTGTGCGACGGTGACATGGGGCTGTTTTTCTACGAGCGCGACGACGCCTTCAGGAATCGCGGCGCCGCTCATCCCGATAATGGAAGCTCCTGGCGGTCGTATCAGGATATCCGCGCCCACGCCGCGCGTTCGAACCTTGCTCGCCTCAATCAGGCCGCGGCTGAGCCCCACAATGGTCAGGACCAGGGTAACTTGAAGGCCGATGGCAAGCACCGTGAGTAGCGTTCGAATTGGCCGGTGCTTGAGATTCTCGAGAACGAGTTTCGTGACCAAGTCTCTATTGTACGTTCGGCGCTACTCCACCTTTCGTAAACGCATCTCGAAGAATTGAACCGTCTTTCCTTCGCGCGTCATCTCGCCCTTCTCCACCCACTCGCCATTTTCGTCAAGATTGACGCGGTACCGAACCTGCACGCCCGGAGCCGCTTCAAAGCTCCAGTCGAACCCGTTATCCCGCATGGCAACCTTCGCATCCGCCATCTGCCCTGCCCCTGTGAATGCATGAAAGCGATACCAGTCGCTTCGTGGATTGAACGAAAGAACACCAAACGCCGTGTGTGTCGGCTTTCCGGTGGCATCCTTGAACGATCCTTCCACCGTGAGGATGGAGCCGTTCAGCCGTGATTGCACCACCTCGGTCCCGGTGCTGGTGTGCTTCTGCGGACCTACCTGCATCCACGCCTCGCCGCGCCACTCGCCGATCATCCAACTCAGCTTCTTCATGGCAGCCAGATGCTCCGGCGACGGCTCCGTGGGCGGCGCCTGCGCCCACACACTCATGCCGAGAAGCGCTAACACAAGCAATTTCATGCCTATACCCCCACAAGCTCCGTGAAGTTGCTCGAGAACATCTTGTGCACGTCGCGTTGAATATGTGCCGCTGTTAACGGGAAGCCGTCCAGCGTCAGTTCCATGTACTGATTGAAAAGCACGTCCGCGATCACTCGTCGAGAATGCGTCCACTTGTAAATCAACTGTTCCAGCACGCGCGCGTCCGAATGCTGCGGGATCATACTTGTGCCCAGCATCTCCAGACGCTCGGCCGTGATCTCCGCGATAATGGACGGGTTGTTCAGGAACCACCAGCAACCAAAGGGTGTCAGGTTGCCGAACTTGCGCGCGATGACACACAATTCGTGCTGGTTCTCGCGTGACAGAACCGTCACCAGGAATCGGTTATCCGGATTGTCGCGGCATATGGTCTCGACACTCGAAAGATTCGCGCGAGCAACGCTGTCCCCCGCATCCCCAAGCAGCGGATTGATCTGGCGCTTCACTCCGATCATCAGCGCGAACGGAAGGTTGTGAGCCTTGGCCGTCGGCAGAACCACATCCCGCAGAACCATCGAACGCGGCGAGTCATCCGGATACATGAAGTCATACGGCATCGAAACCGCCATATACAAAGGCTTCATGCGATCGATCCATTCATCCAGGAACCTGCGCGCATCCGCGGCGCCGGCAAACCCTTCGCGCTGCGACACATTGGTCCAGTCGTTGATCAGCGGGTCCATCCGAAGCGCCGCATGGAAGCGAGCGTCGCCATTCCCCGCCCCGCGCCACATCTGGTTCTCAATCGGGTGGAACGGATCGTTCGTCATCACCACGTCACTCACGTTCGCGATGTCGAACACGTTGGCCATGTGCTCTTCCGGATCAACGGACGCGAAGTACTCACGTGCCTCGGCGAGCGATTCTGCGCCGGGATTCAGACCCAAGGCAGCCATCACGCACACCACGCCGCGGCATGCTTCCGAGATCGGCGTGTTGCGCACAAACAGCGTGTCCCAAATAATGTCGGCCTGCTGCTGCTTGGTCAGCGCCCAATAGTCGGCCGGCTGAATCGGATTCGAGCGAAAAAGCTCAGCGATTAGGTAATGGTATCGAACCAGTTCGTCGATGCCCCACAAGCAAAGGTCGCCGAACGCGAGCGGCGAAAGGTGCGTATGGATGTCGAACACCGGAGTCCCGGTCACGGCCTCATCAATGGCGCTAAGCAGCGCGTCCGTGTTGTTGGGGTTGAAAATCAGTTCGGTATCTTCGGGCATGTATCGTCCTTGGGATCGGCCCACCTGTCGTTGGGAATGATGGGTGTCCAGCCTGGTCGTAGCGGATCTCGGTCGTAGGCATAGCCCCCGAGTTCTTCGAACATCTGGTGGTACTCTTGCAGCTTATCGCGATGCAGCCGGACACCTAAACCGGGCCCTTCAGGCACTCGGATGGCGCCATTCTCATACTGCAACAAGCCGCCTTCAATGATGTCGTCAGTCAGGTGGTGATAGTGCGCGTCTGCCGCGAATGA
The DNA here is from genome assembly GCA_035634155.1 of Bryobacteraceae bacterium. Lineage (GTDB taxonomy): Bacteria > Acidobacteriota > Terriglobia > Bryobacterales > Bryobacteraceae > DASQDN01. The sequence continues at coordinate 3,559 of DASQDN010000276.1, forward strand.
CAAGTTCGGGATCACCGCTCCCAGGTGGAGCATCGTCGCCAGTTGAATCCCGAGCTCACCGGACGAATGGACCGCAACCCCGATCTGAAACGTCTCGCAAACACCCGCGGCCTTCACGCATTGGCGGATTCCTCCCCAGAACGTCGTGTCCAGAAGGATCACATCCACGGCTGTATTCAAAATATTGGCCGCAAGCTGCTCAAAATTCACCACTACCGTATTCGTCGCCAGCGGAACCCGTACCATTTCCCGCGTGCGTCGCATGCCGTGGAGGCCGTACACCGGATCTTCCAGATAGTCGTTATTCAGCCCTTCAATCCGCTGCCCAAAGCGAATGGCCTGCTCGGTGGACCACGTCGCGTTCGGGTCAAAACGAACCTTGTCCTCCGGAAATGTTTCCGCCAGAGCGCGGTAAAGCTCCACTTCGTGATCGGGATGGAACACGCCGGCTTTCATCTTGTGCGTGGTGAAGCCGTAGCGCTTTTTCAGTTCACCCGCATTGCGAATCACCTGGTCGAGCGTACGCACCTCGCCCTCGCCAGTCCGCGAATTCGCATAACGGAAGAAGCAATAGGAAGCGAACGGCACCCGATCCCGAAGCCGCCCGCCTAGGATGCTGTGCACCGGCACATTCCAAGCCTGGCCCAAAATATCGAGGCACGCAAACTCCAAAGCCGCGAGTACTTGAGTCCGGTTATTGTAAAGCGAAGCGGTAGGGTTCGCGATCAGAAAACGCATCTCTTCGAGTCGCGCTGGATCGTGTCCAACCAGATACGCCTTCATGGCGCGAAACATCGCTTCGGCCGACTCGCCTCCGCCGCCCATCTCCCCCAAACCGATTAGCCCGTTATCGGCCTCCACCTCCACGATAGTGCGGACGAAGCGCCCCCAGTGGCATCCATTGGCATGGCGAAGCGGCGCCTGCAGCGGCACCGACACAGTGGTCGCGCGGACATCGACAATCTTCATACGTCAACGCCCTAAGAGTATCAGCCCGAATTGGTGGTACAAGTGAAAGCAACGCAACCATGTCGTCTGCACCGATCAAAACGACCTCGAGATCGGCCGTTGTTGCCGGTATTCATGGCCTTCGCTGGTACATCTGCGCGCTGCTCTTCTTCGCAACTACCATCAACTACATCGATCGCCAAGTCTTCAGCATCCTCGCGCCGGACCTGCAGCGCAGCATCGGCTGGAGCGAGGTCGAATACGGCTATATCGTGACCTCGTTCCAGGCCGCGTATGCCACGGGATACTTCATCGTCGGCCGCATGATGGACTCCATCTCCACGCGCAAAGGATTCGCCGTCATCATGGCGCTCTGGAGCCTCGCGGCCATGGCTCACGCGGGAGCGCGCTCGGTTATGGGATTCGCCATCGCGCGAGCCGCCCTCGGACTTGGCGAAGCCGGCAACTTCCCCGCGTCCATCAAGACCGTAGCCGAGTGGTTCCCCAAGCAGGAACGCGCGCTCGCCACCGGCATCTTCAACGCGGGATCCAACGTGGGAGCCATCGCCGCCCCCATCCTGGTGCCGTGGATTGCGCTGACGTGGGGCTGGCAATGGGCCTTCCTGGTGACCGGCGCGATTGGATTCGTTTGGTTGTTCTTCTGGCTCGCCATGTACCGCCGGCCCGAAGAGCACACGCGCCTGGACAAAGCCGAGTTCGCCCATATTCGTAGCGACCCGGAAGAAAGCGAAGCTAAAGTTTCCTGGGGCCAGGTGTTTCCAAAACGCCAAACCTGGGCCTTCGGCATAGCCAAATTCATGACCGACCCGGTCTGGTGGTTCTTTCTATACTGGCTGCCGAAGTTCTTCAACCAGCAATACGGGCTCACCCTTGAAGGCATCGGATTGCCGCTCATCATCATCTATCTGGCGGCCGACGTAGGCAGCATCGGCGGAGGCTGGCTTTCCTCCACTCTCATCAAACGCGGATGGACTCTGAACGCCGCCCGCAAGACGGCGATGCTCGTGTGCGCTTTAGGCGTGGTGCCCATCGTGTTCGCATCCCAGGCCTCCAACCTGTGGGTGGCAGTCGGCCTGGTGAGCCTGGCATGCGCGGCACACCAGGGCTGGTCTGCGAACCTGTACACGATTACCTCGGACATGTTCCCTCGCAAGGCCGTGGGTTCGGCCATCGGCATTGGCGGTACACTGGGCGCGGTCGGCGGGATGTTCGCCTCCACCGGCGCGGGTTATATCCTCGAGTTCACAGGCAGCTATCACTCGCTCTTCGTAATCGCCGGAAGCATGTACCTGATCGCCCTTGCGATCATTCACCTGATGGTGCCGAAGCTGGAGCCCGCCGAGCTTTAGTTGCCCGCCGATCACCCTTCAGTCAAGTGCTGTCGTACCGATTCGCGATCTGCCTGCGGACGATTCTGACTCTGCTTGAACTTGCCTTCGAGGCGCGTAACCCTCAAATCAAAGCCGACGATCGCGTTCAGCAGCCCGTCGATGTAATCGGGAGGCGCGTCGGTGATGCTCCACGGCTCGGGGAACTGTCCTTCATGCGTGCGCGTCAGATCGTCGACAATCGCCCGCAAACGTTCAACGTCCGTATAAAACTCGACCGTCCCGTACGCGTGTACGACGCTGTAGTTCCACGTAGGAACCACACGGCCATGTTCCTGCTTGCTCGGATACCACGACGGAGAAATATAGTGATCGGGGCCAGTGAAAACTGCGAGCGCCTGGCTGTCGGCATCGCGCCACACAGGGTTCGCCCGCGCGACATGGCCGCGCAGGATCTGGTCACCCACCAGCAGGACCGGAACATGATTCGCCTCTAATCCACCCGCGCCCCGCGTAATGAGCGTGGCCAGCGGATGCGCGCGGATGAACTCGCGCAAAAGCTCCGGCCGCTCTTCGCGAAAATGCGCCGGGTTATACATCTAGCCCCGCAGCCCCTCAAACGCCTGCTCGATCTCCCGTTTAGCTTCAGGCGACGGCGCTGTCAGCGGCAATCGCGGAGGACCTCCGTAGTACCCCATCTGGTCCATGGCATGCTTCAGCCCGGGGACACCATACTTAGTAGTCACCAACTGCGACGCGCGCGCGATCCGATTCTGCCAGTCCTTCGCCGCATCCAGTTCCCGGCTCCGATGCGCCTCCCAAATCGTGATACACGCATACGGAGCCGCATTCGCGAACGCGAGCACCGCGCCAACCGCGCCAACATGGAACGAAGGAGCCAGCGTAGGCGCCGACCCCACCAGCACCTGGAACCCGGGCTTCACCTCGCGAATCATCTGCATCACCTTTTCCAGCGACCCCGAGGATTCCTTAATCGCAATGATATTCGGATGCTCGGACAACATAGCCACCGCATCGGTAGAGATGTCGACACCAGTCGCCTGTGGCCAGTTGTAGATCATCAGCGGAATCTTGGATTGATCGGCCACCGATCGAAAATACAAAACCTGCGCATCTGTTCGATTCACCAGACTCTTGTAATAATGCGGCGTGCGCACCATTGCAGCTTTATAGCCCATCTCGGCGGCCGTATTGGTGAGCGCCACCGTTTCCCGCACGCTTTCGACGCCAGTGCCTGCAATCAGCAGCTTTTCCGGCGCCGCGGCCTTCGCCACCAGTTCCCAACACAGATACTTCTCCTCGGGAGTGAGCATCACGCTCTCGCCAGTGGAGCCGCAAACCACGTAGCCGGAGAGTCCGGTGCGGTTCCAGCACTCGACGTTGTGAGTCAACTTCGACTTATAGATCTCGCCGTTGTGGTCGAAAGGAGTGGTGATCGGGGGATAGATGCCTTGCAGTTTCATAAGCTCGCCTGAATGTGAAAAGAGGCCTGCGCGTCCGCTATGGGACGCCAGGCCTCGGGATCGATACGTGGTCCGAAATTAGAACTTGGCTGCGATAACGACGAACGTGAACAGCGCCAGGGATTCGATGAACGCGAGGCCGAGAATCAGCGCTCCGCGAATCACGTTGCCCGCTCCAGGATTGCGAGCGATTGCTTCGGCAGACGAGCCTAGCGCGCGGCCCTGGGCAAGAGCGCAAAGGCCGGAGGCCAACGCCATCGCGATACCCGAGGTGATGTTGATTGCCGAGCCGCCACCACCAGTACCCGCGGCTTCCTGCGCGAAAATCGGGGTCGCCATCACGAACATGGCGAGGACCAAAAAGAACATCTTTGACTTCATTTGTTTTCTCCTATAAAGTTCGCCAGCAGGAGGTGGTTCCACACCGTGCGTTGGGACGCCGGGGGCTCACACTGCAAAGCGGCATAATGCCTAGTGCTCTTCGTGCGACACCGCGCCGCCGATGTAGATCATCGTCAGCACCATGAAGATGAAGGCTTGAATCAATGATACGAATACGTGCAGGCCCATAAACACGGCCGGCACGAGGAAATACGTAAGACCCAGGAAGACCAGCGTGACCTTTTCGCCGGCCACCATGTTGGCATAAAGACGGATGGTGAGCGACATCGGGCGTGCCAGGTGGCTGATGATTTCTATCGGGAACATCAGAAAGCCGAGCCACCAGATGGGACCCCAAAAGTGCTTCAGATAACCAATCAACCCCTGAGCCTTCAAACCCAGAATGTTGTAAACCAGGAACGTCGCCATCGCACAGCCCGCAGGCACCGGAGCAAACATCGTCGGCGACTCAAACGACGGAATCACGCCGATCAAATTCCCGAACAACACGAAAATGAACAAGGTCCCGGCGAACGCAACATACTTGGGACCGTCGTGGTGACCGATAATCTCTTCCGCCTGCTCGCGCTGAAAGTTGTAGATCAGCTCACAGGTCTGCTGCAGTTTACCCGGATTATCCACCGATAAGCTGGACTTGATGATCGCGAACAGCACGATAATCACGGCTGCCACCAGAATCTCCATGGCGACGAAGTTCGCCCAAGGACGCCCCGGATTGGCGGCTTCCATGCCGACCAGGTTCAGAACCGCCTGCGCAGGACCGGCGAGATAGTTGTTGAGTAGCTCCGTAAACCAGAGCTCATGGTGTCCCATACGTGAGTTCGAAGACGACTTCCAGAACGACGGCGATTATGTGAACGAAACAGCCGGCGAGAGCAGCGAGGAAGCCGGATTCGGAAAAGTTCAGGATAGCATATAGGATCCCGCCCATCATCAGATAGCGGAACACCGCCAGCAACGGCGCACCCTTGGGTCGTTCGCTGTCCTGCCCAATAGACATCGACACCCGGTGCATCCACCAGGCATTGCCGAACGAGATAATCACCCCAATCGCAAACCCGAGCGCAACCTGCGCCCCCCACACCGCAACCGCCACTACGAGCCCGCCCGTGGCGAGCGCCGCCATAAAGCTGTAAACACGTCGCGCGACCGCTGTCGCGTCAGTCCTCATGCTTTTTGATGAACCGGAAAATCGAGACGAAACCCGCCACAATCCCCAGCAGCATGAACACCATATACAAGTATGTGGTGCCGAACTGTTTATCCAGCAGATAGCCGATCACGTACCCAACGAACACCGACGCAGGCAGGATCATACCGACCTGGCTGTATTCACCGGCGATTACCCAGATGCTCTTCTCCTTCGGCTTCTTCAGGTCGTCTTCTTGCATAGGATCTCCGCCGATTGTTCAGCCGCCTCCTTCACCAGAAACCCCAGCTTGGGACGGGACGGCTCCATGTCAGGCGCGAGTCCGAAATCAGCCAACGCGCTCGTCGTAGTCGGCCCTATGGAGGCAATCATGCTTCTCCGGAGCCCGTGGAGGACGCGGTCCTCACATCCCATCTCCTGAGCAATCTGCATCAGGTGAACGGCCTGCTGCCCGGTCGTGAACATCGTCACCTGAACTCCGCCGTCCTGCTGGGCCAGTTGCTCCACCGCCCGCCGAAGCGGCTCCACATCCTCCGGCATCTCGTACGTGTATACCGGCACCTGGGTCACTTCCGCGCCCCGCGCGCGCAACGCGTCCATCAACTCGATGCTCGGGCGGCCATACTCTTGAATCGCGATACGCCGCTCAGGCCGGCCGTCGAGAACCGTCACGATTTCACGCCACGTATTTGGCTCGGAAGCAATCATGTGCGGCTGGACCTGCATCTCGCGAAGCGCCGCCGTCGGTTTCGGCCCGCGCGCCACAATCGTGATCCGCCTCAACGCGTCTACAATCGATTGCACCTCGAAGCGCGTCGCCAGCACCTTCATCAACTGGCGCGTTCCCACACCCGTCAGAAAGAGGATCATGTCGAAATCGCCGCGCAACAGGCCCTCACCGAACCGGAGAGCTTCCTCGTTGCGTTCCAAGGGGACCTCGCGCATTGCCGGAGCCACAATCGGGTCGCCGCCGTTTCTTCGAATCAGTTCGGCCGTTTCCTCCGCGCGCCGGCTTTCAAAACATAAAACGCGTTTACCCTCGAATGCCATGTCCCCCACAGTATACTGGCCGTTATGTTGCAAGTCAGCCGCGCTGCGGCCACGTATGACGCGATCGTGGTGGGATCGGGGGCAACCGGTGGCTGGGCCGCCAAAGAGTTGACCGAAGCGGGCATGCGCGTGGCGCTGCTGGAAGCCGGTAAGCCGGTCACACCCAAGGATTTCAACGAGCACACGCAGTCGTGGCAGTTGAAGTACCTCGGACTGGATCCGACCATTCGGGAAACCCGTCCCATCCAAGGCCAGTGCTACGCCTGTACCGAGCACAACTATAAGTGGTTCGTGAACGACAAAGAAAATCCGTACACGCAGGAGAAGCCGTTCAACTGGATCCGCCAGCGCGTAGTGGGCGGCAGAAGCTTAAGCTGGGGACGCCAAAGCTATCGCATGAGCGACCTCGACTTCAAAGCTGCCAGCCACGACGGCTACGGCGACGATTGGCCCATCTCCTATGCCGAGATGGTTCCCTACTACGAGAAAGTCGAGCGGTACGTCGGCATCAGCGGCATGGAAGAAGGTTTGCCGCAATTGCCTGACAGCATCTTCCTTCCTCCCATGGAAATGACGTGCTCGGAATGGAAGGTTCGCAACGCCATCAAAGCCAAGTTCGACCGCACTCTCACTATAGGCCGTACTGCAATTCTGACCCGCAGCCACAACGGCCGCGCCGCCTGTCACTACTGCGGCCCCTGCGAACGCGGCTGCGTCACGTATTCCTACTTCAGCAGCCCCTTCACCACCATCAAAGACGCGCAGAGCACCGGCCGGCTGACACTCATTACGGATGCAGCCGCATCGCGCGTTATCGTGCAGGACGGCAAGGCGGTCGGCGTCGAGTATGTGGACGCGGCATCTAACCGAACCCGCGAAGTAAGGGCCAAGCTCGTGATGCTGTGCGCCTCAACCCTCGAATCCACGCGCCTGATGATGAACTCGGGTATTGGCGGCGGCAACGACGCTCTGGGAAAGTACTTGATGGACCACATCTACCAGGGCGGAGCCAGCGGCATCATGCCCGACCCTGAGACTAAGGCATGGGCCGGCATGCCCCGCCGCCCCAACGGCATTTACATCCCGCGTTTCCGCAATGTGAAGGAGAAGCAAACCAACGGCTTTATCCGGGGATACGGCTACCAGGGCGGAGGCATGCCGGTCTTTAACTACGGCGCGCCCGGCTTTGGCAAAGATTTCAAAGACGCCGTCCATAAGAGCCGTTACGCCATGCAGATCGGCCTTTGGGGCGAGTGCCTGCCTCGCAAAGAAAACCACGTCACTATCGACCAGGACAAAAAGGACGTCCACGGCATCCCCGTCTTGAAGATCAGCGCATCCTGGGGCGACAACGAAATGAAGCTCTGGGAAGACGGCCGTGAACAAGCTGTGGAGATGCTGACCGCGGCCGGTGTTCAGGAGGTCCGCAAGACCGGCGAACGGCCCTCGGTGTTCGGATTCTGCATCCATGAAGTCGGCACTGCGCGCATGGGTACGGACGCGAAAACCAGCGTCTTAAACAAGTACAACCAGATGTGGGACGTTCCCAACGTGTTCTGCACCGACGGCGCCGCCTGGGTCACCGTAGGGTGCCAAAACCCGACGCTGACCATGATGGCGATCACGGTGCGCGCCTGCGATTACATCAAACGCGAATACGCAAAAACGCTCTAACCGGGGCGCCTCAGCTCTTGCCGGCGGCCCCTCTGTCGACCTGAAGGACAGTGTGGCCGCCCGAGCGATAAATCACCTTGTGTCGCGGATTCTCCATCAGCCCGCGAACAATCATCGCGCGCTCCGGCGGATCGTAACCCTGAAAATCTCCGCGAGCAATCACCAGGTGCGTGACGGCGAAGAAGTCCATCAGCGGATCGATGTCCGTGTACTCCCGAACCACCGCTGCTCGGTCCTGCTTATACAGACTCACCGTATTCGGACATACACGCAAAGATGGCATCTGCGTATACAGATGAAAAAAGGTGTCGTTTTCAGCCATCA
>DASQDN010000277.1:0-4858 GCA_035634155.1 Bryobacteraceae bacterium
TGCAGGGGAAAACCTGCTTCAACTTCAAGAACGAGCCAACCCCGGAACAGCTCGCCGAACTCAACCGTCTCACGAGCATAGGCTTCAAGCAATGGGCCGACAAAAAATGGCTCTAGCCTGAACCGCGCAACGTCTGATGCCTCATACTTGTGAGTACGAAAACAGTTCGCACCGCAGATAACCCGTGAAGGACAGCAAATCAGCCGTTAATCAAGCATCCATCCCTGATGCCGACTTCAGACTGCTCTTGGAGACCGTACCTGGACGCGTAATCATTCTTCTCCCGGACGATCCCACCTTCACCGTCGTGGCAGTCAGCAACGCTTATCTCGCCGCTGTACACAAGACCCGTGAGGAACTCATCGGCCGAGGACTCTTCGAAACCTTCCCCGAAGGCCCCGACCAAAAACACACGCAAACGATACAAAACCTGCGAGCATCCCTCCGCAAGGTAATTGCGACCGGACAACCAGACACTCTTGCCGCCGCCCAGCAGTACGACCTTCCGGAACCATCCGCCGGCGAGAGAACCTCCACCGAAAGACACTGGCTGCTAGTCACTTGCCCTGTCCTAGCCTCCGATAACTCAGTCCGATTCATCTCGCATCAGGTCGAAGATGTCACCGAGCGAGTCAGAGCCGAAAGGAGCCAGCGTGAGAATGAGACTCGTCAGGCGTTCCTGTTAGCCCTCTCCGATGCAATTCGAGCACTGCGCGACCCGATTGCGGTAAAGGAAGCTGCGTCTCGCGTCGTCGGTGAGCAACTCCGAGTCAACCGCGCCTTCTACGCCGACGTCCAAGGTGACGACTGGGTCATCGAAAGTCTTTATGAACGGGGCGTCACTCCTTTGAAGCTGGGGCGCTACCCCGCCCAGACATACGGCCCCCGCATTATGGCCACCTATCGCGCAGGCGAACGCATTGTGTTCCGCGACACGCATACTGACGCTGGCTTCACACCCGACGAGCGCAAAGCGCACCTAGCCATCGGCATCGTCAGCGCAGTCGGAGTGCCGCTGCTTAAAGAAGGCAAGCTGGTCGCGATCCTGGCCGTCCACTGCGCTGAACCACGCAATTGGACTAACGGAGAAATTGCCCTCATTGAGGAAACGGCTGACCGAACGTGGGCAGCCGTTCAACGCGCTCGGGCCGAGGCAGCCGAGCGGGCGAGCGAAGGCAGGTACCGGTTGCTCTTCGACTCTATCGACGAGGGATTCTGCATCATTCAAATTCTCCTTGGATCTCAAGGCCGACCAGCGGACTACCGGTTCATCGAAACGAATCCCATGTTCGAGCGCCAGACCGGCCTCGTGAATGCGGTCGGCCGAACTGCTCTTGAACTGGTGCCCACGCTTGAGCCATTCTGGTTCGAAACCTACGGCCGCGTCGCCTTGACCGGCGAACCGACTCGCTTCGTCAGCCACTCCCAACCGATGGGCCGCTCATTCGATGTCTACGCATTTCGAGTCGGCGAGCCTCATGACCTCCGCGTAGCTCTCCTCTTCCACGATATCACAGCGCACGAACGCGCAAGAATCGCGATCGAGGAAAGTGAGTCGCGCTTCCGCCACTTGGCCGACCATGCGCCCGTCATGGTTTGGGTCACGGAACCCGACGGCTCTTGTACCTTCCTGAGCCAAAGTTGGTACGAGTTCACAGGACAAACCGCAGAAACCGGCCTCGGCTTTGGCTGGCTCGACGTAATTCATCCTGAGGATCGTCCCGCCGCGGAGCAGGCTTTCCGGGATGCCAATGCAAATTGCGGTAACTTTCGCGTTGAATATCGCCTGCGGCGTCATGACGGCACGTACCGATGGGCAATCGACGCCGCGACCCCTCGCCTCGGCCCCGGCGGCGAGTTCTTAGGTTATGTAGGCTCCGTCCTCGACATCACAGATCGCAAGGAGGCTGAAGAAGCCCTGCGTACCAGCGAGGCGCAGTTCCGCGTGCTAACCGAAAGCCTGCCGCAACTGGTCTGGAGCTGTCTGCCCGATGGCCGCTGTGACTACCTCAGCCGGCAGTGGGTCGCCTACACCGGAATCGCTGCAAGCGAGCAGCTTGATCTCCGTTGGCTTGATCGCGTAATTCATCCGGATGACCGCGAACGCACCCTGGAGCACTGGCTCGGGGCCGTCGCAGGACGTCACGAGTACGTCATCGAGTTGCGAATCCGAGGAGCGGATGGCGAGTACCGATGGTTCCGGGGACGTGCGGTTCCCCTGCGCGACGATGGAGGTCAGGCGGTGAAGTGGTTCGGCACCTGCACTGACATTGACGATCTCAAGCGAGCCGAGGAAGCCCTCCGCAACGCAAACCTGGAGTTGGAAGAGTTCGCCTATGTCGCCAGCCATGACTTGCAGGAGCCTCTGCGCATGGTGAACATCTACACCGAGCTGCTTATCAAACGGCACGCTGGTGACAATCCTCAAGCACAGCAATACGCGACAGCGATCCATCAAGGTGTCAGGCGAATGGAAACTCTCATCCGCGATCTGCTAACGTTCTCCAGAACCATTCATTCGGACAACGCGGACAAGGACAAAGCCGATCTTTCGATAGCCCTGAGAGAAGCGACGACCGTTCTAAAAGGCCGCATCGACGAAAGTGGGGCTTCTATAATCGCCCCTGAGTTACCGGTCGTCCGCGGAGACACGGCCAAGCTGGCTCAGGTGTTTCAAAACCTGCTCTCCAACGCGCTGAAGTATCAGTCCAACGGCGGCACACGTCCGGAGATAAGGATCACCGCCCACTGTGATGGCGCCAACTGGACCATTGCCGTTCAAGACAACGGCATAGGCTTTGAACCGCAATACGCGGAGCGCATCTTCGGTCTCTTCAAAAGGCTCCACAAAGAAGAGTACTCGGGTACGGGACTAGGCTTGGCCATCTGTCGCCGCATTATCGATCGCCACGGCGGCCGCATTTGGGCCGACTCGGTTCCTGGAAAGGGCTCTACGTTTTACTTCTCACTGCCCGCTGCCGTAAGCGCGTGAGCCAACCCGTAATTCTCTAGCGGTCGCTCGCTTTGCGAACCCAGACTGGCTTCACTTCGGACACCAGCTTCGCCGAGCCGTCCGGCTGAACGACTTCTTCCGTCGTGCGCAAAGCCACGCAGCCCAGTTCCGGTACTTCCCAGCGCGTGACCTGATGATTCTCCAACGCCGCTGTACGAACCACTACGGCGTGATATCCCTCAACTTCCTGCATCCCGAGCACGGTCGCGCGTCCCGGTAGAACGCAATTCCGCTCCGCCTTAAAAGCTCCCGGCGCCGAGCGGCCGAAGCTGAAGGGAACAGGAAGTAAATCGAAATAGGTCTCAGCGCGCCAGTCCGGGTACACGACACTGGTGAGTCGCAGGAACGGCAAAAGCGGCATGCCCCCTGTCGTCAGTTGAGTGCCGTCCCTACGGATGCGAATCCACTGCGTATCCACCACCTCGCCGGAAGGTTGAGCAACCCGAGCAAGCTCCGCCTCAAAACGGAACCCCGCCGTAGCTCCACGACTGGCGCCAAAAACGGCCACAGCCGCGACACACACGATGAAACCAGCTACCGCAACGCGCACCATTCCATGAAGTATGTCGCTGAATATCCCATAGGCGGGCAACCGCCCACTGCGCGCCCGCGTAACTCCAGAGCCGTTCGAAACTCTTGAACGTCAACCAGTGGCAGACTGCATGTGCTGCACATGTTATCATGCGTGGAGCATGTCGAAAATGATTCAGATACGCGATGTCCCGGATTCTGTACACACAACGTTAAAGTCACGAGCGGCCCGAGAAGGCATGAGCCTCTCCGATTTCATCAAGCAAGAATTGGAGCGCGTGGCTAAACGACCAAGTATGCGGGAGTGGTTAGAGGGTACGCAGCGAGCCAGGCCGATTACTTCCAGGCGTACGTCTGCACAGGTAATCCGCGAACTCCGCGATGAACGATGATTGTTCTGGATGCTTCGGTAGTGGTCGAATTGCTCGTCAAGGGCGTCCTATCAGATGCGATTGCAACCGAACTCGCCCAGCTACAGGAGTCTTTTATTGTTCCACATCTGATCGATGTCGAAGTGGTGAGTGCGCTTAGAAGGATGGCAGCGGGTAAGCGGCTCGATATTCCTTACACTGAGCATCTGCTGGAACGGCTTAGGACCTTTCCTGCAGAACGATATGCACACACACCGCTGCTCGACCGAATTTGGGAGTTGCGGCGCAATTTCACCGCCTACGATGCCGCGTACATCGCGCTGGCAGAGGTAACCGACTCCGTGCTATTTACATGCGACCAGAAATTGTGTGCAGGACACCGCGCTCGAGTCGTCCTATTCGCTAGCTAGCTAGTCGCGCCAACTCGAGGCCTAAACATTTTCGCGGCAAAATGTAGACTGGGCTGGCGGTGGACGCGATGAGCTTGCAATCCAGGATCGAGTGGACCGAAGCAACCTGGAACCCTATCCGGGGCTGCGTGAAGGTCAGCCCCGGATGCGAGAACTGTTACGCGGAAACTTTCGCCGAGCGCTTCGGCAACGTGCCCGGACACCCGTACGAACACGGCTTCGACCCGCGGCTTGTGCCGGAGAAAAGCATCGAACCGCTCCGATGGAGCACCCCAATAACCGTGTTCGTAAACAGCATGAGCGACCTATTCCAGGATGCAGTCCCCGACGACTACATCGATGCGGTTGCAAAAACCATGTTGGAGGCGAATTGGCGTATTGTCCTCAAACGTACCAGGCGGCGCGGTGGTCCCTGACATGGTCCGGAGAAGCAGTCCACATAGAGCGCCACGCTCTGAGATCACCAGCGGAAGCCATCGCTTCCTAACCGGAGGCCGCCCGTCATCGTCACCGGTAGCACGCCGGTGCTCGCG
>DASQDN010000278.1:0-3022 GCA_035634155.1 Bryobacteraceae bacterium
CTTACCTTCTTCGACACGCATTACGAGCGTGATTCGGACGGCCGGATTCGAATGAATCCCGCGCAAGCTCTGGCCGCGTTTCCGGAAGCCGTCAACCCGCTGCCCGACATCGCGGGATTGCGGTACGTGGCGACGCGCGTACTCGCCGACAAGATTCCGGTCAGCAAGAACGGTCAAAACGCCGCGAAGCGTTTGCTCCAACAACTGCCGGAGTTGCCAACACGCGACATCGGCGGCAAGAAAGTTCTAGCCCCCGCCGAGCGCGTGTTCGGCGAGCCCAAAAGCACAGAAAATCCTGAACTGCACGCCGTGTTTCCATTCCGACTCTACGGAGTGGAGAAGGCGGATATCGATGTGGCTCGCGGCGCGTTTGAAGCTCGAAAGAACAAGCGGACCGGAGGAGCGCAGCCCGACGCAATCCAGGCGGCCTACCTCGGACTGGCCGCCATCGCGCGCCAGTACGTGGTGGAGAATCTGACCGCCAAACCCGCGCTCCGGTTCCCGGCCTTCTGGGGCCCCAATGGCGATTGGACGCCCGACCAGACGCACGGTTCGGTTGCGGCGATGGCGCTGCAATCGATGCTGCTGCAGACCGACGGCCAGCGCATTCTGGTTGCGCCCGCGTGGCCGAGCGATTGGGATGTCGAGTTCAAGCTTTACGCGGCGGAGAACACTTCGGTGGAAGGCGCGATTAAGGGCGGGAAGATTGAGCGGTTGAAGCTTTCGCCCGACAAGCGCATGTCCGACGTCACGCGCCTGGATCCGCAGTAGGCCAGCATAGAATAGTAGGCAATGGCCGATGATCCGAAACCGGCAGCCAGCTTCGAGTCTGGCCTCGCCGAACTGGAATCTGTAGTCAAACAGCTTGAGTCGGGCGATCTGCCGCTTGAAAAGGCGCTGGAGTTGTTTGAAAAAGGCATGCAAGTCAGTGAGACCTGCCGCAAACAGCTTGAAGAAGCCGAAACTCGCGTAGAAATCCTCACCCGCCGCGGCGCGGGCGTCCAGGCTGAACCTTACAAGCCACCCAAAGCATGAACCTGACAGATTACCTGCACGACCAGTGCCGGCTCGTGGATGCCGCGCTGGACCGGTGGGTTCCTTCTGAATCGGAACCTCCTCAGAATCTGCACAAGGCGATGCGCTACAGCCTCTTCGCCGGGGGGAAGCGCATTCGGCCTGTGTTGTGCCTCGCTGCGGCTGCCGCTGTTGCCGAGCCCCCCTCGTGGGCATTGGATGCGGCGTGCACTTTGGAACTGATTCACACATACTCGCTGATCCACGACGACCTGCCCGCGATGGACAACGACGATCTCCGCCGGGGCCGCCCTACCTGCCATAAGGTATTCGGCGAGGCAATGGCGATCCTGGCCGGCGATGCTCTGCTGACGCTTGCCTTCGAGGTGCTTCCGCGAGCCGGCATGCCTGCTGATACGTGTGTGGCTTTGACGCGGGAACTTGCTGTCTCGTCCGGGTCTGTACGCGGGATGATCGCCGGTCAGGTACACGACATGGAAGGGGAAGGGCAGACCCCGACGGCGGAACTTCTGGACTCAATTCATCGTGCCAAGACCGGGGCCCTGCTTCGCGGTAGCGTGCGGATGGGCGCAATCAGCGCCGGCGCGGCTGAGGAGCAGTACGATGCTCTGTCGCGCTACGGGGAACACGTCGGGCTTGCATTTCAGATCATTGACGATGTGCTCGACGTGGAGCAGCCGTCGGAAGCCCTAGGGAAGACGGCCGGGAAGGACGCGGCTCAGGGCAAGATCACGTTTCCTTCCGTGTATGGCGTGGCGCGCTCTAAAGACATGGCCGACACCGAGTTACAGCGCGCGCACGAGTGTTTGGCTTCGTTTGGTAAACGCGCGGATGCGCTACACCAGCTCGCCGATCTGATCGTCCACCGCACGGCATGAGGAGCGTGTGAAGCCAGCCGGCAAACTGCGGCTCGACCAACTGCTGGTGGACCGCGGTCTGGCCGAATCGCGGCAGAAGGCGCAAGCCATGATCCTGGCCGGGAATGTTCTGGTGAACCGACAGAAGGCGGACAAGCCGGGGCATTCGGTTTCCTCCGAGGCCGAGGTGGAGGTGCTCGGCGCTTTACCTTTCGTGAGTCGTGGCGGCGTTAAGCTGGATGCGGCGCTGACGCATTTCGGGATCGATGTCCCCGGCAAGGTCGGGATAGACATAGGCGCATCCACCGGCGGGTTTACCGACTGCCTGCTACAGCGCGGAGCCGCCCGGGTTTATGCCGTCGATGTCGGCGTGACGCAAATGGCTTGGAAGATTCGAACGGACCCGCGGGTCGTGGTGAAGGACCATACCAACGCGCGCCATCTCACGAGGGCCGACATTCCGGAACTGTGCGACATCGCGGTATGCGATGTTAGTTTCATATCCGTGACCTTGATTGCTCCCTCGATTCCCCCGCTGTTGAATCCCGAAGCCGATGTTGTCGTGCTGGTGAAGCCGCAGTTTGAAGTGGGCCGCGGCCAAGTGGGAAAGGGAGGCATCGTCCGCGATGCGTCTTTGCACCAGGCTGCGTGCGACAAAGTGCAGACCGCGTTTGCCGAGTTGGGGTATCGCTCGGAAATCATCGACAGTCCCATCACCGGAGCCGAAGGCAACAAGGAATTCCTGCTGCATGCGCGTCGCTAAAACCGTCGGGCTCTTCTCGAAGCCGAATATCACGCGAGCGCAGGAGATCGTGCCTGCTCTTTATAACTGGCTGCGCGGCCGCGGTATCGGCGTTCGCTTTGACGAGCAGACCGGCATCTACCTGAACCTTCCAGGAGCCATGGAGCGCGACTTGGTTCCCGAGGGCTGCGACCTGGCGATCGTGCTGGGCGGGGACGGCACGCTGCTGGCTGCGGCGCGTGCGCTCGCCGGACGCGAGACGCCGGTGTTCCCGGTCAACCTCGGCCACTTGGGATTTCTTACCGCGATTACGCTCGACGAGCTGTATCCGGAACTGGAGCGCACACTCAACGGCGAATATCGTGTGGCCGGCCGCCGCATGCTGCAC
>DASQDN010000279.1:0-3099 GCA_035634155.1 Bryobacteraceae bacterium
TCCAGCTTGACGAATCGGTAGCCGAACCCGCGGAGAGTTGATGATGCGCGCTGCGGCCCTGGCATCACGGCTGCGCGAGATCACGGGCCTCGACGAAGACTGGATGGCCGCACGCAATCCCGATGCGGGCGCCGTTCCAGGCTACTGTCATGAGCTGCTCGCACGCTGCCTGGGACCGGTGGGCGAGTCCTGGCCCGAGTCGCTGGAGCATGTCCGAGAACTCTCGTTAGGTGAACGTGATTGGCTTCTACTCGAATTGCGTCGTCGCTCCATCGGGCCGCGCATTCGTGGTGAGGTTCGATGTCCGCATTGCCAGGCCACCATCGAACTCGACTTTGCCTCGCGCGATTTTCCGATCGAGAATGCGCGTCACGTGGTCGCGACGCTCCCTAGCGGCAGGAGTGTCACCGTGCGTCCGCCCACCGCGGAGGACCATGAGCGATTTGCCCAAAGTGGCGCATTGACACCGGTCGAGCGGTTCTCCTTAGCCGTGCAGCGGCTTGTCGACGGTGTGGCGCCTCTTGAAATCGGCGAGCAGGATCGCGATGCGATAGAGCGAGCACTCGCGTCCGCGACACCGGAAGGCGTCAGGCTGGAGATCGACTGCGGTGTGTGCGGGAAGCGATCCTCTGCGCCATTCGACGTGTGCGCCTTCATCTTCGCCGAGGTGCGGGAACATAGCAAAACGCTCATCGATGACGTGCACATGCTCGCCCGCACGTACCACTGGAGCGAAAGCGAGATCCTCCGCCTGTCTTTGCGCCGCAGGCTCGCATACCTCACGCGCATCGATCAGGAACGCGACGCGGCTCTCATTCAGACCTCACAAGGAGCCGCTGGATGACGCCGGAGAATCCATTGGGCCGGCTGTTCGCAAGTCCCGAGTCATCTGCGCCGGATTCGGCGAGTGTCGAGTTGCATCCGGTGTTGCAGCGCCGATCTTTTACTGCCGGATTAACGCCATCGGCGCCTGTGATTGAGGAAGAGGTCGAGGTGGCTTGGCCGGCCGCGCCAATGGAAGCGGAGCCGCGGTATGCCGTTGTGCCGCCGTCCCCCGCTAGCGCACCACGGGAAGAACGGGTTGTCGAGCATGTTCGCGTGGAGCGAATCGTAGAGTCGGCCGCTGCGAGAACTCCCGAGAACGTGCCTCCGACACCGACAGTGCAGCCGGTAGCTCCAGTCGCGACCGAGTCACTGAAGAAGCCGAATCAACCCGTACCACCGATCGAGACTCGGGCAGGGAATTCTCCTTCGCACAACCCGCCCCCCGACGAGCGTCGTTTCGAGCAGTCGAGGCACACGGCTCCGGTCGCGCCGCTGCCCTTGTCGCAGTTACCGTCTCGGACCGGCGATGCACCGGCTCGGGAACCGGCTCGTGTGAAGGAGGCTGCTCGCGAACAAGGCTCCGTGCCGCCGGTAAAGCGAGTAGCGGCCCCAACTCCGATTGCGAACGCCGAACCCGCGATGCCGCGCGCCTCCTCGGAACCGGCGCCGCTTTCAAACGAAACAAAGCCAATTTACCCGAGCCCGAAGGAGATTCCAACCGAAGCCAAAGGCCCCGCGGCAACTCCGGCAGCAAACCAGAAGGTGCAGCCTGTCACGCCACCGCCTGCGCCGCGAGTGGAAACGCGGATCGAGGCGCACAGGTCTCCACAACATGAGCAGCCGCCAGTCGAGTTGCCTGCGCCGCAAGCACTCAGGCCCGCTGCCACGACGCCGCCGCGTCCACCTGCGCCAGCGGGTATTACGGTCAAAATCGGTCGCATCGAGATCATCGCTCGGGGCAAGTCGCCGGCCAAGCCGCCTCCGCCGCGAGTATCCCGCGTGGCGCGTGGCCATCAGATCGATCCGCGGCTCCCATTCGGCAGGTGGTAGATGGGACGCTTTCAAAGCCTCAGTCAAGTCGGCCTGGTGCTGGCGGATACGATCACCAACAACATAACGGCCGGCACGGAAGTTCGGCTGGCTGTGCCACTGGAGGATCCCACTTCAGCGGCGCCGGCAGTTCGCATCACGCTTGCCTGGACCACTCCCCAGCCACAACACCGCAACGATCCTCCGGAACGCAATCCCGATGGCAGCATGGCTCCGCCGCCCCCGACCTTATCGGTTTGGTATCTGGTGTCGACTTACGGCGCCACTGCCGAGCAGAACGCGATCGGGGCGCACGATCTCTTAGGCCAGATCTTACGCGCGTTTCACGTCCAGCCGGTGCTTGAGCTTCCCATTGACGGAATGGGCGAAGGCCGCCTTCATGTCACCCACGTGCCTGCGGACGCAGAGATGAACGAGAAGATCTGGGGCGCAATGCAGGTGCGCCATCGACCTTGGGCATTGTTCGATGTCGGACCAGTGCAACTCCTGCGCACCGACCCTGCCGGACCGGCGCAGCCGATCGTCCATCCCGGTGGTTTACGCATGGCCGCTATCGACGTGCTCGATCGTGCGCGTGTGCAACGCATCACGCCGTCTCCTGCAGGAGAGGGCGGACGCGTCCGACTGGACGCCGCGTATTTCGGGGCGCCGCTTCGCGTTTCCGTCGGAACTACGCGGATTGAACCGCCGAACATGACTCCACTGGAACCGGGCGGTCCTGTGATCGCAACCTTGCCGGCCGCAATCAGCGAAGACTCTTACGATGTCACGATCACCGGCGCGAACAACGTGCCATCGGAAGCCACATCACTGACGGTAATCGCCGCCAGCCTGCCCTCTGTGGATGCGCCCGACACGCTTCGCCACTCCCGAGTGAACAACCTCGTACTCGAAGGGAGGCAACTCGGAGCGGGAGCAGTCGATGTGGTCTTCTGGCCGGATTCCGGCGTTTCAGGACCGGCCGACGTTGTGACCATATCCGGTAACGCTGCGGGCACGAGCATCACTATTCCGGCGGGGAGCCTTGCGCCATTACGCACTACGACATATCGAATCAGTCTGCGGCATTCACCGCACAGTTTCACTCCTTATGTCGTCCTGGAGATTACGCCGTGAGCGCTCCCGGGCTTGAGATCGCGCGCCGCATGGCCGTTCTGGGCGCGCAAACCGTCGTCAAAACGCCGAAGGAGCAACTGCCTTTCGAGAAGCCGTTTGCGTGCGAGC
>DASQDN010000280.1:0-6315 GCA_035634155.1 Bryobacteraceae bacterium
AAATCGAGCTTC
The DNA here is from genome assembly GCA_035634155.1 of Bryobacteraceae bacterium. GTDB lineage: Bacteria > Acidobacteriota > Terriglobia > Bryobacterales > Bryobacteraceae > DASQDN01. The sequence goes on from DASQDN010000280.1 coordinate 13, forward strand.
ATTCACCATTGCGGCGTTTAGCACGCGAACGTTGGAGCCCATGTATTGCTCCACGTTCGTAAGCACGGAGAAACCATTCAAATAGAGCGCCTGTTCCAGCAGGTTCTCATCGCCCCAACTGTAGCGGCCGAACCACTGTGAGTTGGCAGACTCGATGAAGTCCATGCGGGTGATGAACTGATCCTTGTTGATCGGTCGCGCCTGCGAGATTTGGTGATTGCGCACCAACGTGGAGTTCGGAAGGTTGGGCGTGGGGTAGAACTCGAGGAACTTCTGCGAGATCGGGTTGAGCCGGTTTGATGGAATGATGTTGCCGGGGAATGGAGTGGCGGTAATGACGCCGTCGTTCACGACCCGAGTGGCCGGATCGTAAATGGTGATGGGCGTAGCTCGGCTCAACAGTTCCGAGAAGTTGCCGGTGCGCATGGCCGCTGAGGGCAGGTCAAACAACGACTGCACATTGCGCCTCTGGCGGAACGCTTCGTAATTCGCCATGAAGAAGAGCTTGTCGGTGCCTTTGTAAACCTTCGGAATCCAGACAGGGCCGCCGAGGGTGAAGCCATACTGGTTCCACTTAAAGGGGTCCTTGGGCGGTCGAGCCGATGTAAACGCGTAGTTCTTCGCATCAAGCTTGTCATTCCGCAGGAACTCAAACAAAGCGCCGTGGTACGCGTTAGTCCCCGGCTTGGTTGACACGTTGATCTGCGTTGCTTGACGGCCGAACTCTGCCGGGTAAACGCCCGTTTGGACTTTGAACTCCTGCAGCGCGTCAACCGAAGGTTGGATTACATAAGTATTGAAGTTCGGGTCTGTGTTGTTCACGCCATCGAGCGTGAAGTTGTTGAAATAGCTCCGCTGGCCCGCAACCGAGATGTTCTGCTGCGATCGCGACCCGCCCTGCCGAGACCCAGCCTGGCCGGCATTGGAGAAGCCATAGCTGACGTTTGGTGAGAGCGACACCAGCTGCAAATAGTTGCGCCCGTTGAGCGGAAGCTCAACGATCCGCTTGTTTTCGACTACGGTGCCGACAGTTGCGTTCTCCGTCGTCAGGAGCGCCGCCGTTGCTGAGACTTCGACCGATTCAGTCACTTGGCCGACTGGAAGTTCAATGTCGACGCGGGCACTCTGTTGAACTTGAATCAAGATCTGGGGACGCGACACGGCCTTGAACCCTGCCTTCTCCACTCGGAGGTTGTACGTCCCGGGAGGCAGCGCGGGGAAGCTATACAGACCTGCATCGTTGGAAACGGCCGTTCGGGTTGCATTCGTGTCAACATTTACAACTGTGACTTGAGCGCCGGCAATACTCGCGCCGGAGGTGTCACGCACTTCACCACTGATGTCGCCAAAGGTCTGGCCAAAGGCGGGGAATAGGGAGGCTACTGCGAGGATCGTTAACGTTAACCAGTGAAATCGCATACATGGACCCCTAAAGAAAACTTACTCACTTTAGCGCGGGTCCCAAACTATCGCAACAGCCTCGTTACAAAATTCTTCGAGGCGCACATTTTACGCGTCACTTAGTTGGGAGCTGAGGCATCTACCTTAAGCGAAAACATGAAAGCAACTTGCCCAAAATGTAATTGGGATGATACTCGTCCGTCTTCGAAGGAAGGGAAGCGCGACCGCTTGCTTCGTTTTTTCTTGCTTGCGCCGTTCCGCTGCCGCGTTTGTCTTCACCGATTCTACACGTTTGCCGCTGGGTAAGCGCCGTTCAACCGCTCGAACGCGCGATTTACCCGCGAAATGTTTGGCTTCCGAAGGCCGTGTGTTAAGTTAAACCCATGGCATACGTGATCGCCGAACCTTGCATAGGAACCAAAGACACGGCTTGCGTGGACGCGTGCCCGGTCGATTGCATCCACCCGAAGAAGGACGATCCTCGGTACGAAGCCGAAGAGTTGCTGTATATCGATCCCGTGGAATGCATCGATTGCGGGGCTTGTGTACCCGTTTGCCCGGTGTCGGCGATCTTCGCGCTCGACGATCTTCCGGAGAAGTGGTCGAGTTTCACCGAGCGTAACGCGAAGTTCTTCAGCCGGTAGGCTTTCGGTCTACTCTTACAATCGAAGCCCCTCCCCAGGTGGAGGGGCTTCTTGCATTTGCAGCAGAGATTACCTCCCCTGGGAATCTAGCGCGGCGCGTACCCCTCGCGCTAAGTCCTGCGCCCGGCCCTTCCCCCAGTAGTGAAGAAACACAAAGCGAGGCTGCTCCTGAGTCATGTGGTTGTGAATGGCGACGATATGGATACCAGCTCTGCGTAGCGTCTTCAGCACAGTCTGGAGTTCGTTCTCGGTCATGGCAAAGTCTCCGTCGACACTCGCCATCTCATCCGTGCCTGCAAAGGCGGCCCAAGTATTCACGCCCATGGTTTTGCCGACCTTAGTTCCGTGATGCGTGGCGGTGCGGCCGATGGTCGCCTTATACATGCCGTTGTTAAGCTCGCCCTTCACGCCAAGAATCGTGTCGATCGTGGCGGCCGAGATCTTGTTCTCGGCGGGGATCACGGCGCCCGGGAACTTCGCGGCAGGCTCCGCCGATCCGCTGCGTATTGCCCGTTGCGCATCGATCACCTTCTTAACCGCCGTTGCAAGCTTCTCCGCATCGCCGGAGCCACCGATGTGCATATACATGACCCGAGGCGCCTCAAAGAAGAAGTGGTTGTGCAACGCAGTCACCTCCAGGCCGTTGTCGAGGGCGGCTGACATCGCCGGACTCACCTCATCCTCCAGCAACACGATGTCGCCCATGACCATCGTGCCGCCATGCCCGGGAGTGAATGCAGCCCATGAGCCGAATCCCATAAATGGGTGCGCCGGACGTCCTTCAATCGTCACTTTCAGATCCGAGCGTGGAAAGCTGACCCGGTGAACGTCTTCTTCGGCGGTGTAGGCCCCCTTCACCCCAGTGATCTGGTCAATCGCGGCGCGGGTCTTTTCTGCTATAGGGGCTTGAGAAAACGACGGAATCGCAAGCCCGAGAGTCAATCCGGCGACAAGAGTGAAACGTGGCATGTTCTCCTATGGACGATACACCGCGATGCTGGTGTCTGTCTCCCAAACCTTGATCTGTGCGATCCGCGCCGAAGTACCGTCGGTGGACGGCGCCATCCGCGCCGAGACCTCGTCGTAGAAGTACTTGGCCATGTTCTCGGCTGAGGGATTGATTACGGTGAAGGGCTCCAGCTCGTTAATGAAGCGGTGGTCAAGATACGCAATCACTTCGCGCACGACTCGCTTGAGTTCCACAAAATCCACGAGCAGGCCAATGCGATTCAGTGCCTCGCCCTCCACAGTCACCTGCACTCGGTAATTGTGTCCGTGCAGATTCTCGCACTTGCCCTTGTATTCCCGCAGGGCATGCGCAGCGGCGAAGGTCTGTTCTACGGTCACTTCAAACACGAGTACGTCTCCACCCTTTTAGGGTAGCGCGCCGTGCTCAGCCGGGGACTGATTCCAGAAGGCTTCCACGTCGGTTAAGTGGGTCGTGAACGCATAGTCCGGCAGGCTGTCGAAGAACACTTGGCCGTAGCGCTGTCGCGTAATGCGATTGTCCAGAATCGACAACACCCCGCGGTCGGTCCGGCTTCGAATTAACCGCCCGAAGCCTTGCTTCAATGCGAGCGCGGCTTGCGGAATTTGGTACGAGTAGAACGGCTCGCCTCCGGCCTCCCGCACCTGCGAGATACGCGCTTCTACCACCGGATCGCTCGGCACAGCGAACGGCAGCTTGTCGATAATGACGCAACTGAGCTGCTCGCCCTGGACGTCAACCCCCTGCCAGAATGACGATGTTGCAAACAGCACGGCGTGAGGTGTTGAACGGAACTGTTCCAGCAACGCATTGCGTGGAGCCGAGCCTTGCATCAGCGTCGGGTATTCGATCTCGAACGACACCCGGTCGTAAACCTGGCGCATCTGCTGATAGCTGGTGAAGAGCACGAAGGCGCGGCCTCGGCTCAAATTTAAAAGGCGCACGATCTGCTCGGCCGCGGCGGGCGTATACGCCGGGCTGCGAGGCTCGGGCATCTGATGCGGCACATAAAGCAGCGCTTGCCTTTGATAGTCGAAAGGGCTCTCCACGATCAGCGTCCGCGCGTGTTTTATCCCTAAACGCTCCTCGGCAAAATCGAAGCCACCGGAAACGGCGAGCGTGGCCGATGTCAGCACAACTGTGTCGACGTTGCGAAACAGCTTCGTTTCCAGGATCGGCGAGACGTCAATGGGCGTTGCCTGCAAATGCACGCCACGAGCCCGCCGCTCCACCCAGTACACGAAACTGCGCTGCGGGCTTTCCATCCAGAAGCGCAGCTTATTCAGATACTCGGTCACGCGTCGATGCAGTGGGATGACTTCTTCCGGCGCATTCTTGATCAACCCGAGCTGCATTCCGACCAGTTCGATCGAGCGCAGAAAGATGTCGTAGATCTCATGGTTAGCCTCTAAAAATGAGTCGTGGTCCCGGAAGCCCGAACGGCCCTCGTTTGCCGCGAAAAGGCTGAAGAAGCGCAGTGACATCTCGTGCAGCGTCTGCAGGATTCGATCGAGTTCCCCCGACCCGAAGTTCTTCATGCGCGCAATCGCACTCACATCGCGCCTCAGGTCGTCGAGTTGTGTACTGCTCACCGAAATGCCGAAGTACTGGCCGATCACGTCTTCGATTTCATGGGCCTCATCGAATATGACGGCCGAATATTCCGGAATGATCTGCCCGAACTCCTCATCCTTCAATGCCAGGTCAGCAAAAAAGAGGTGATGGTTCACGATAATGATGTCGCTCTCCACAGCCCGCTGGTGCATCAGGGTGAGAAAACAGCGCTCGAACTGCTGGCACTTCTGCCCCGTGCACAGCTCGCGCCGAGCGTCCATCTTTGCCCACACGGAGCTGAACTCGGGCAGGCTCGTGAGTTCGGCGCGATCGCCGGTCTCGGTAGTCTTTTCCCACTCGCGCAGGATGCGAAATTCGGAAATCTCTTCGAAACCCGACAACACGGGAGTCCGCTCAGCGTCGTAGATCTTCTGGCGGCAGGCGAAGTTGCCGCGCCCTTTCATGTAGCTGACTTTGAGCGGCGTGGAGAGATGCTGCTGCAGGAACGGAATGTCTTTGTGAAAGATCTGCTCCTGAAGATTCTTCGTCCCGGTTGAAACTACCACCCGCTTGCCTGACAGGATTGCGGGAATCAGATAAGCGAGCGTCTTGCCGACGCCCGTGCCGGCTTCCACCAGCAGCGTCTTCTTTTCCTCCAACGCCGCCTCCACGGCGAGCGCCATCTCCAGTTGGCCAGTCCTGTGCTCGTAGTTCGGGTGCCATTGCGAGAGAAGTCCGCGAGGCGAAAAGAAGCTCCGGGCGCTAAGGGTGCGGGCGGGAGAAGACATCCGTGCGTACTGCTTCCTATCAGGTTATCGCGTCCAGCCGTGCGGTACCTTAGGTACATGAAATGGGCGATGACGATGGTTCTGGCCACAACGGTGGCCACATGGGGAGCGGAGTCATTTGAAGTGCACGGCCACCGCGGCGCGATGGCGCTCAGGCCTGAAAACACGATTCCCGCGTTCCAGGAAGCAATCCGCGCCCGGGCCGATTTCATCGAGCTGGACGTGTATTCCACCAAAGACGGCGTCCTCGTCATTACGCACGACCCGCAGATCAACCTGGCCATCTGTCAAGGCGCCGGCGGCAAGCGCCCCATCATCGAGATGACGTTGGCCGAGGTTCGCTCTTACGATTGCGGCCTTAACCAGCCCAAGCTCTTCCCCCGCCAGATCGCTGTCCCGGGTGCCCGCATTCCGACGCTCGATGAGGTTCTCGATCTGGCGAAAGCCTCAAGCAAAATCCGCTTCAACATTGAGATTAAGAGCTCCGAGAAAATGCAGGCGCTAGTGCTGCCGCCGGACGAGATCAGTCGCAAAGTTGTGGAAGCGGTTCGCAAACATAAGCTCGATAAACGAGCCATGATTCAATCTTTTGACTTCCGCGTGGTGAAGGCGACGCGCGCCATCGCGCCGGACATCACCGTTGCCGCGCTCTACGGGCCTGGCGAGCGCGACTTCGTTGACATCGCCAAAGAGAACGACGTTAAACTCGTCACTCCCAACTTCAAGCTCGTCACGCCTGAAAAGGTGAACGCGGCACACGCTGCGGGAGTGCGAGTCATCCCGTGGACCGTCGACGCGCCCGAGGATTGGGAGCGCATGATCGCCGCGGGTGTCGATGGCATCATCACCAATGATCCAGGCGGACTCGTGGAGTTGCTCAAGCAGAAGAAGCTGCGATAAGTAACAACTCCACTGCCATCCGAATCCC
>DASQDN010000281.1:0-5341 GCA_035634155.1 Bryobacteraceae bacterium
TCGCGGCAACGGTGTGGGACGAGCTCTGATGCTGCGTGCCGAGGAACTGGCGCGGCAGATGGGAAGGACTTTGCTCGTGCTGGATACGCGGTGCGGCGATGTGGCTGAGCAATTGTATTTGAAGCTCGGGTATGTGCGGGCAGGTGTGATTCCCGGCTATGCTCGCAGCGCTTCGGGTGAGTTGCATTCTACGGTGTTCATGTATAAGCAGCTCGACGCGTAGGCTCGTGGACAATGGGTGTATGGCGCACGGGAAAGACCATACGTTTCGCATTGGACTGGCTCAATTTGCTTGCTCGCTTGACCCGGAGGAGAACCTTCGCAAGGCGCTGGAAGCGATTCGCGAGGCGGCCGGGAAAGGGGCGCAGATTATCTGCCTGCCTGAGCTTTTTCGATCGCAGTATTTTTGCCGGGAAGAGAATGCGGCTTTGTTCGACCTCGCTGAGTCGATCCCTGGTCCTTCTACCGACGCGATCGGCAAGGTTGCGGCAGAGGCGAAGGTCGCGGTGGTCGCATCGTTGTTTGAGCGGCGCGCGGCGGGGTTGTATCACAATACCGCGGCGATTATCGATGCAGATGGGAAGATGCTCGGGATTTATCGCAAGATGCACATCCCCGATGACCCGCTGTACTACGAGAAGTTTTACTTCACTCCCGGCGACACCGGCTTTCTGAATTTCGATACACAATATGGACGCATTGGGACGCTGGTGTGTTGGGACCAGTGGTATCCGGAAGGGGCTCGGTTGTCGAGTTTGGGTGGGGCTAGCGTGCTGTTTTATCCGACCGCGATTGGGTGGCATCCCGCGGAGAAGGAGCAGTATGGGGCCGCGCAACTGGATGCGTGGCGGACGATTCAGCGGGCGCATGCGATCGCCAACGGGATTTATGTTTGCGCGGTAAATCGCACAGGATTTGAAGGTCCTCCGGAGCAGGGGTTGGAGTTCTGGGGCTCATCGTTTATTGCGGATCCTTTTGGGCAGGTGATCGCGCAGGCGTCGATGGAGAAGGAAGAGGTGCTAGTGGCCGAGTGCGACACACGCAAGATGGATGAGGTGCGTCGTAATTGGCCGTTTCTGCGCGACCGACGGATCGATGCGTATGGGCAGATTACGAACCGGTGGATCGGTTGATGCCGGCGTTCCGGATGCCTGCGGAGTGGGAGCAGCACGAAGGAACGTGGCTCGCGTGGCCGCATGAGAAGAGCGATTGGCCGGGCAAGTTTCAGCCGGTGCCTTGGGTGTATTGCGAGATCGTGCGGCGGCTGTCGCGCGTGGAGCGCGTTCATATTTTGGTGAACGACGCCGAGGCCGAGCAGCAGGTACGCAAGCTGCTGAAGCGCGCGCATGTGGAGATGGCCGCGGTCGATTTCTTCGAGTGCCGTACGGATCGGAGTTGGACGCGTGATTTTTGCCCGATCTTTGTGCGTGATGAGCGCGGCGAGGTCGTCATCCTGGACTGGCAGTTCAATGGGTGGGCGAAGTACGCGAACTCGGATGTGGATGACGCGGTACCTGCGGCGATTGCGGCTCGGTTGAAGATGCGGGCGGTGCAGCCGAAGCTGGGGCGACGGCGCATCGTGTTGGAAGGCGGGAGCCTTGACGTTAACGGCTCGGGGTTGATGATGACGACTGAGGAATGCCTGCTGAGCGATGTGCAGCAGCGCAATCCGGGGTTGACACGCGAGGACTACGAGAGTTTGTTTGCGCATTATCTCGGGATTGAGCGGACGATCTGGCTGCTACGCGGAATTGCCGGGGATGACACGCATGGGCATGTGGACGATCTGGCTCGGTTTGTGGATGCGGGTACGGTGGTGCTGGCGGTGGAGTCGGAGCGCGGGGATGATAACTACGAGCCGCTGCAGGAAAATCTGCGGCTCTTGAAACGCGAGAAGAATTTACGGGTGATTCCGCTGCCGATGCCCGAGCCGGTGTGGTTTGCGGGGCAGCGACTTCCGGCGAGTTATGCGAATTTCTATATCGCGAACGGGTTGGTGCTCGTGCCGGTGTTTAACGATCCGAACGATCGGGCGGCCTTGAATACGCTGGCGAAGGCGTTCCCAGACCGTGAAGTGTGCGGGATCTATGCGGGGGATCTGGTGCTGGGATTAGGAACGCTGCATTGCCTCACCCAGCAACAGATTGCCGGGTGAGGCGTGCGGCGCTATTGGTGTTAGACACGACGATCGGTGTTGGTGTGGTGGACGGTGTGCGCGTCGTGAACCACTGCGCGTTTCCGTCGCAGACCGGCTAAGCCGGCGAGGCCGAGAAGACCCATCCAGCCGAGGTCGAAGCCATCGTCGTCATGCCGAACACTTTCGATGGGTGAGGTGCGGCCCATGTCCCCGGATTGGGCTGCGGCGCCGTTTCCGCCTGCGTCCTGTGCGATTGCCGGGACTGTGACCAGCGCCGCTGCAATCATTGCTGTTCTCGCGAATCCTAATGTGAGCTTCATGTGAAGCCTCCTTCGCTAAGTAAGCAAGCAAACACAGTGCCATTCGCGGGAGAGTTGCATTTTCAGCAGCTTAAAGGGGCGGGTTCAGCTTTGCTGAACCGAATGCAGGAGAATTTTACTTGGGCAGCAGCGAGAGCGATGGCGGCAACGGCAAATGCGACGGATGCGGGGCTGAGGCCGGACACGTTGATGAACTTAGTCACATCGTTGTTCGGCGGGGCGGTGGTGTGTACGAGGGCCGAGACGAACCAAGCCAATAGCTCGATGGCAGCGAAGAAGGTGAAGCCTTCGCAGAGTAAGGTGGAGCGGCGATTTCGATAGATGGCGGTGTAGGCGAACCATAGGGCGACGACGAGTCCGGAGCCGGCGGATGCGGCGAACGCGTCCGAGGCGGGGGTGCTGGGGCCGCGGAGAGCGACGTGCGGCGTGAGACTGAGCATGCGTATCTTCGTTACGGTGCGCCCGGTGGATATCGCCGCAAGCGCATGTCCGGCTTCGTGGACGCCGATGTACGCGAGGACGCCAAGGAGCGCACAAAGCACAAGCCTTGCGCGGCGCAGAATACAGTTCACTGTGTTACTTATCTGACCACGGATCGAAGTGGAATTCAAGCGGGAGATATGCAAAGGTGATGGACGGCATGACCAGGGACGATCTGATGCGCCGGGCTATTCAGTTGGCGGAGGCGAACGTGCGGGCGGGGCTCGGGGGGCCTTTTGCGGCGATTGTGGTTCGAGACGGTGAGGTGATCGCTGAGGGCACGAACCTTGTCACTTCGTCGAACGATCCTACGGCGCATGCCGAGGTGGTCGCGATCCGGCGGGCCTGCGAGGCGCTCGGATCGTTTCAGCTTGCCGGGTGCGAGTTGTATACCAGTTGTGAGCCTTGCCCGATGTGTCTGGGCGCGATCTATTGGGCTCGGCCGGCGGCGATTTACTTCGGGGCGACACATGTGGACGCGGCCGATGCGGGATTCGATGATTCGTTCATCTACCAGCAGACCCGCATGCCTGTGGCGCAGCGCGCGATTCCTACGGTGCAGGTTTTGGGCGATGAGGCGACGCTCCCTTTCGACGTTTGGCGGAATCAGGCGGGGAAGATTCTTTATTAAGCTCGAGCGCTCGGCAGAGGAGGTCGAGGGCAAAGTGCGCGTCGTCTCGGCTATTGGCGCGCGACCAGCCGAGGACGCGGCGTTCCATCAGCCCGCGGGTGAGGTCGCAGACGGTGGAGGCGGCGAGTTCGGGATCGACGGGCCGGATCTCATTTCGGGCCTTGGCGGCGGCGAAGACTCGGGCCAAGTGATTCTCGCTTTCGCGGATCACGTGGTACAGCTCGCATTGCATACGCGCGTTGCGCACCATCATGCTGCGGACTTCGGCTAAGTATATGCGGAGGAAGTCTTCGTTGGTCTCGAGGTAGTCGAGGCGAAGGCAGAAGTAGGCTTTGACCTTTTCGTGCCAGGTTGGGGCGGCTTCGATGCGTTCGCGAGTGAGTGCTTCGAGGCGGCGAGCGTCTTCAATGAGAGCGGCGAGGTAGATGTCCTCCTTAGATTTGAAGTACAGGTACACCGTGCCCTTAGCTATCCCGGCTTGTCCGGCGATGTCGTCGACCACGGTTTCCGCGTAGCCCTGGCGGGCGAAGACGCAGCGGGCGGCGTTCAGGATGCAGATACGCCGGTTCTCGGGAAGGTCCCTGCGGCGCGGTTTGGTGCTCGGCATGACTCTTGATGACTGCTGAGTCATCACGGTTATGTTACGCCGAATCACCGCCAATTGCAAAAGTTGAATATTTTTGCGAGTTGAATTCATCGGAAGTAGCCTGGAGAGCTGCTCGCGGCTTACACTACAACATATGGCTGACCGACTAGTCATTACGGCGAATTTTACGGCGTTAGGCGTTGCGGCTCTCGCACTTGCGGGGTGCGCGTCGCAGGCGCAGCAGGCAGGCAAAGGACAGGGCGGACCACCGCCCGCCCCGGTCGTGGAGATTGTGACGGCGGCTGCTCAGGACACGCCTGTGTTTTCCGAGTATCCTGCGCAGACGTATGCTCGGGACCTGGTGGAAGTGCGGGCGCGGGTGGATGGGTATGTTGAGAAGTGGCTGTTCAAGCCGGGTCAGCAGGTGCGGGCGGGACAGCCTTTGTATGTGCTCGATTTGCGGCCGTTTCGTGCGCAGGTGCAGCAGGCGCAAGGGACGGTGCGGCAGGCGGAAGCGGATTTGAGCTTTGCCAAGCAGCAGGTATCGCTGTTGCAGGCTGAGGCGAATCTGGAGGCCGCGCGCGCGCAGTTAGTGAAGGCTCAGCAAGATTACAACCGCTTCAAGCCGCTGGTGGAGCAGGACGCGGCGGCGCGGCAGGATCTGGATGCGGCAACCGCGGCGCTGCGAGCTGCTGAGTCGAATGTGCGGGCGAACGAGGCCAATGTGCAGCAGGCGCGGCTGAACACGGATACGCAGGTCCAGTCGGCTGAAGGGCGCGTGCAGCAGCAGCGCGGGACCCTCGCTACAGCGAATCTGAACCTGGAGTATGGAACGGTAAGGTCTCCCATCGCGGGACGTGTTGGCGACAGCCTCGCGCCGGTCGGCGGGCTTGTCACCGGTAACGCCACGCAGCCGCTTACTACGGTGGTTCCTTTGAATCCTATCTGGATTCGCTTCAAGGTGAGTGAGTCCGAGCAAGCTGCGTTTGCGGGTCCAAAGGCTTCCGGCGGGCCGCCGCTTGAGTTGTACCTTTCGGACGGCACGAAGTTTGCGCACTCAGGTCGGATTGAGAACACGCTTAATCAGGTGGATCCGCGGACGGGCACGTTGGAGGTTCAGGCTCGGTTTGCGAATCCGCAGAATGCGTTACTGCCGGGACAGTTCGGGCGTGTGCGTTTCCAAACAG
>DASQDN010000282.1:0-4068 GCA_035634155.1 Bryobacteraceae bacterium
GAGAACGACAAGGAAAGCGCGGATCATGTCGTTTGAATAGTGCGCGCGGTGGCAACACTTCTCAGGCCGTGGGTTAAACATTTAACATTGTCGTAACGTCGCTAAGCACTTTTGTATCCAACGGAAGGCCGACCTATGCGCACGTCCATCGCCATCGTCCATCATGCAAATCAGTATCTGATCACTACCGGGTACGACAACCGGGAGGGAATCGAGGCGATTCTCGGTCAACACGGCGGCACGTCCGGATTTCGTTACGTCCTTGGCCTGCATGAGCGCTATAACCTCCCTCTGAATCTTCATCTGAGCGGCACATTGATTGAAGCTATTGCGTGGCACGATCCGGCGTTCCTCGGTTATGTGCGTGACTTGACGCACTCGGGTTTATTGGAGTTGGTGGGCAGCTCTTATGGGCAAAACATTATGCGGTTCTTCGATGCGGATTACAACCGCAAGCAGCTCGACGAAGAACTGTTGTTGTTTGAGACTCACCTAGGAGTGGACGCGGAGCAGGTAAAGGTCTTTTGGCCCCCAGAGCGTGTGTGGGAGACCAAGCGCATGGCGCCGGTGCTGCGCGATGCGCGGCTACGGAACGGCGGCTATCGGTACGTGATTCTGGATGACCGGCTACTGCTCGCGCCCGGAGGCGACCGCAGCCGCTATGACGAGAGCAGTGACTGGGATCCCGAGCTATACCGCTTGCACGAGATCGAAGGCGGCATTGGGCTGATCGCGTTTCCAATCGCAACGCGACTGCGGCGGAGCATCCCGCCTCGAAGCGATAGCGATTGGGCGCAGGTGCAATCAGAGCTCGAGGGGCTATTGGTACATGCGGCCGGAGCCGGCGAACAGCCATTGCTGGCGATGTACGCCGACGATATGGAGAAGGTGGCGGGGATCGGCGAATGGGGTGGTGAGGGACCGAAGCATTACTGCGCATTTCTGGAATGGCTGGCGAAGGCCGACTGGGTGGATGCGGTGCAGTTGACCCAGCACGCGAACCGGTGCGAGATCTCGACGCGGCGTTCGACCGAACTGGGAACGTTTCAGGAGCTTGCCAAGGAGTTCGACGCGGGTGAGGGGTATGAGCGCTGGTACCTAGCTCCCGATTGGGCGCCGTACCGCGGCTATTTCAACTGGGCCGATTCGAAGGTGAAAGAGGCGCAGCGTCAAGGCGGCGACGCAACGCTCATTGAACTGGCGGAGAAGCAATTGCTCGCGGCAAATTGGGAGACGGCGTGGCATACTCCGGCTACTGGTCCCCATGGAGATGCAACGCAGAACGGACATGCGAGTCCCTGGGCGCGGGCCTTGACGAGTCACAGCCGGCATGCCGGAGTTACGGCCGAGGCGGCTATTTGGCGCACGGCGCGCGACACCTCCGCGCATGTGAGTTGCCTGGATATCGACAACGACGGTGAGCGTGAGTGGGTGATCAAGAATCAGCATCTGTTCGCAGTGATCTCGCCTCGATGGGGTGGACGGCTGGTTTCGCTATTCAGCATTGCGGGTGACTGCGGCCTGATGGTTGTTGGCAATCCTTGCGATGACTGGAATTGGATGGAAGAGTTGAATCGCTTCATGGACGTGCCTCGAAATCATCCAGGCGCATTTGCGGACGTTGGATTTGAGCATGACGCATACGATTGCGAGGTGGTGGACGATACCCCTGCGCGAGTTCATTTGCGGCTCACCAATGTGCAGGACGGCAGCGCCGCGCGTGGCATGGTGAAGGAGTTTGAGCTGACCGATCGAGCGTGCTCATTGTTCGTGCGTTACCGGATGGCCCCTAGGATGAGGTCTCTGACGGTGGAGTGTGGGTTGTCACCCGATTATCTGACTTTGTTGAGAAAGGGATCGACAGGTGTGCGGAGCGTGCGAACCCCGCGCATCCGCGGTTGGAGGTCGGCACGCATTGCGGCCTGGTTGAAGCCGGTGGCCGGATTCGATTGGGAGGCGGGCGAGGCTCCGCAGTTCGGGCATGGCTATGCTCTGCGATTACAAGCTTCCGCTGACGAGTGTGCGGTCGCACTCGGAGTGACACCGCGGCGGTCCGTCGAGAGCAAAGAGGAGAGTGTTGACGCTGCGAAACCGGTGACCGTATGGCAGTAGATATCCAGGCATTGAAGACTCCGCCGCCCGATGACACTCGGGCAGAGGAGCTTATCGCGGAGTGCCGGTCGCGGTTGGGAGGTAAATGGAGACTGCTTTCCGCCTCAGTGAAGTTAAGCAAAGCAATCTTCGAAGCCGAGTACGACGGCCGGCGGGTGATCGGGAAGGTTTCCGGGTCCAAGCGGGCGCAGACGGCATTCGGCAGCTTGCAGGTCTTGCGAGATGCGGGACTGCGCCCCCCGTCGGAGTTTGTCGTGCCGGAGCCGATCGCATGGTTTGACGATCTAAAACTCCTCGTGCTTGAGAAGGCTCCGGGGGTTGCGGTTACGAGTTCGCTGCAGGACGGAATGGATACGGAGGCCTACGTACGACGGGCGGCCGAATGGCTTCAATGCCTGCAGGCGCTGGAGTTGAGTTTGCCCGAGGATCATTTCAACGCCGAGGCGGCGGAGAAGCGTGCGACTGAGCTGATTAACGCTGTCGGTGGCGGGATTGTGGAGGAGACGGCTCGGGGCGTGATTGATATTCTTCGAGTCACACCTTCTACGCTGGTTCCGAGTCACGGGGACTTTCACCCCATGAATGTGTTTGTTTCGCCGCAGCGCGTGACGGTGATCGATCTGGATACCGTCGCGCTGCGTGAGCCGGAGGCAGACGTCGGGTACTTCTTGGCGCAGACAGCTAACTTCGGATTGCTGATCTTTGACACTTTAGACGTAACTCGGGAGCTACGAGCATTGTTCTTAGGGGCATTCCCGGATCTCGATCGCAAGCGGCTGTGCGCGCATGTCGCGGGGGCCTTGCTGCAGAGTCTCCATTACGACGCGTGCATTCTGAAAATCAAGAACGATAAGGCGGGCCTGATGGTTCGCGCTGCTTCCGAGGTGCTGAACACGGGCTCGCTCCATCTGGCGGGGGCATGAAGGCGAGCGCACGCGCACGGCAGTTCTACCGAGCGTTCGGTCCGTTTCTGAAGCCGTATAAATGGCAGATCGGCGGGGCGTACGCGGCACTGATCGCTACGGTTGCGATGACTCTTCTGCGGCCCTGGCCGTTGAAGCTTGTGCTGGATGTGGTGCTGCTTGGAAAACGCGAGCTGACTGAAGTTCTTCCTTGGTTACCGGGTTCAGCCAACGGCGTGGACAAGATCCTGTTATTGACCCTGTTGTGTGTGTCGCTGGTAATCATCGTACTGCTGGAGAGTCTGTTCAGTTACTGGCAGAAGATCTCGTTTTCGGCGGTGGGTCAGTCTTCCACCACTGACATTCTAGAGCATGTTTTCACGCATGTTCAGACACTGCCGGGCGCAAGCGGCGATCGCCGGACTGGGGATGTCATCCTGCGGCTGACTTCAGATGTGAAGACTCTGAGGGACCTGCTGGTGAATCATGTGCAGCAGCTTGGAAGCTACGGGTTTACGTTCGTCAGTACTCTTGCCGTGATGACCTGGATGAACTGGCAGTTGACTGCCTTAGCGGTGGTGGTCGTGCCGTTTATCTCGATGGCAAGCTACTACTTCAGCGCCAATATCCGGTTGACGACCAAACAGAAGCGCTCGCGAGAGGGGGCGGTGGCTGCGATCGTGCAGGAGAACCTGCAGGCCGTTGCCGTGGTGCAGGCTTTTGCGCAGGAAGAGCGGGAACGAAAGCGCTTCCGGCATGAGGCGCGGCGGAGTTTGCAAGCGAGCTTGAATGCGGTGCGCCTTGGCGGGGCATTCACCCGATCGATCAAGGTACTGAATACTATCGGGACGGCGATGGTGGTGTGGCTGGGCGCGACACGTGTGCTGGATGGCAACATGAGCCCCGGAGACCTAGTGGTGTTTGCGGCGTATATCAACGATCTGTATACGCCGATTCAGAACATGTCGGAGCTAAGCGTTCAGTTCATGGAGTCGCTCGTTTCAGGCGAGCGTGTGCTTGAGCTGGTGCAGACGGCGCCTCGGATTGGAGATGC
>DASQDN010000283.1:0-16674 GCA_035634155.1 Bryobacteraceae bacterium
GAAGCGCGAGATCTAAAGCTGCACCATGAAGCACCTGTTACGGCTGGCCTGTGCCGCGGCGTTCGTATTCGCCGCGGCCGCCCAGATTGAACTCAAGAATCCGCCGCCGCCCCCCGAGCAGCCGATTCCGTACAGCCATAAAAAGCACGTCGGCGAATTGAAGCTCAAGTGCGCCATGTGTCATCCCAATCCCGACCCGGGCGAGACGATGACCATACCGCAGGCCTCCACCTGCATGCAGTGCCACTCGGCGGTGAAGACTGACTCCCCGCATATTCAGAAACTGACCGAGTTTGCCAAGGCTAAACGCCAGATCCCGTGGCAGCGCGTGTACCGGATCCCTGGCTACGTGTTTTTCAGCCACAAAGCGCATCTGGCCACTGGGGCCACCTGCGAAACGTGCCACGGCAAAGTCGCCGAGCGTGATCTGCTGGCCAAGGAAACCGACATCAGTATGGGCGGCTGCATGACGTGCCACCGTGTCAAGAACGCTCCCCTGGACTGCACCTTCTGCCACGAGCAGCGGTAGCTACGAGCAAGATCGCCGCGTCGGGGCTATAATGTCTCATCCGCATGCCTCGATTTGTGCAGCATATCGCTCCCTTCGTCTTCCTCGCCACCTCAATCCCCGCGTTCACTAGCGAAGACTTCTTTGCGGCTGCGCGAAAAGGTGACGTTGCAATCCTGAAGGCCCATCTCGACAAAGGTCTGGATGTCAACAAAAAGTGGCGGTATGACCAGACTGCGTTGATGGTCGCTGCGTCTCGCGGTCATGTCGATGCAGTAAAGCTTCTCCTTGATCGTGGCGCAGATGTGAACATCAAGGACTCCTTCTATGGAGTCACGGTGCTCGCGGCCGCGATGGGATTCGGCAGCCCTGTCGAAGAAATAAACAGCGCCGCGATTGCGCGCATGTTGATCGAGAAAGGAGCCTCCGGCAAAGAGCAACTCCTGACGGAAGCCGCACGATCGGGTAAGGCGCAAGTGATCAAAGCCGTCCTACCGCTCGGGCCATGGAAGCCTGAAACACTGACGGCCGCCCTGGTCGCGGCCACCGCGAACAAACATCAGGCGGTGGAGGAGGCGCTTAAGTCTGCCGGAGCCACGCCTCCGGTTGAAGTGAAGATCGACGCCGCCACGCTCGCCCGCTACGCCGGATCGTACGTAGGGGACGATAAGACGGAACTCAGATTAGAAGTAAACGAGGGAAGCCTTCGAGCCGTCATCACCGGCGGACCTGTGATGCCCCTGCGCGCGCTGGACCAATCCACTTTCGAGCCCGCTCAATACCCAGGCAGCCAGAAGATCGTCATAGTGACCAAAGGTGACGCCGTCACAGGGTTCGAATTACGAGCAGGCGCGAAAACCATCGGCTTCACAAGGAAGGACGCCCAATGAAACTGGCGCCCGCAATCGCCCTCGCCGCGATCACTTGCACCGCGCAGAACTGGCCTCAATTTCGCGGGCCGAATGCCTCGGGCGTAGGCACGGGCACGATGCCGGTCACGTGGGATGTCGGCAAGGGCGAAAACGTGCGATGGAAAACTCCGATCCCCGGTATTGCGGTGTCCAGCCCAATCGTCTGGGGCGACAGGATTTACGTTACGACAGCGGTCAGTAGCGACCCCAAAGCCACCTTCCGGCACGGCGCGTATGGGGATGTCGAACCGTCCAGCGACGTGTCCAAGCACGCATGGAAAGTGTACGCGCTCGATAAGAACACCGGCAAGGTCTTGTGGGAGCGCACAGCCCATGAAGGCACGCCTCGCACCAAGCGCCATCCGAAATCCAGCCAGGCATCCTGCACTCCCGTAACCGATGGCAGAGTGGTCGTCGCCCACTTCGGGTCCGAAGGCATGCACGCCTTCACCACGGATGGCAAACCGCTGTGGAAGGTCGACCTCGGCGTTCTCAACGCGGGCTGGTTCTTCGATCCCGATTACGAGTGGGGCGTAGCAAGTTCGCCCATCATCTACAAGAACACAGTGATCGTGCAGGTCGACATTCAGAAGGATTCGTACGTCGCCGCGTATAGGTTGAGGGACGGCAAGCAGGTCTGGAAAACCATGCGTGACGAACTGCCGTCATGGCCGACGCCCACCATCTTCGAAAATAAGACCCGCACCGACTTGGTCACGCACGCGACCAAGGCCATCCGCGGTTATGATCCCGCCACCGGTAAGGAACTCTGGCGCCTGACCGGAAACTCAGAGGTGACAACACCCACGCCCATTGTTGCGAACGAACTGGTCTACATCACCAACGGTTATCGCGGAATCCAGCCGATCTACGCGGTCAAGCCCGGCGCCACTGGAGATATCACCTTGAAGGAAGGCGAGGAAAGCAACCAGCACATCGCTTGGAGCAAGAAGCGCGGCGGCCCCTATACTCCGACGCCGCTCATCTTGGGCGACCTCATGTACGTGGTGAACAATCAGGGCATCCTCACCACATATGAGGCAGCGACAGGCAAGCAGGTGTATCAGCAAAGGCTCGGGTCCGGTGGCTCCTATAGCGCTTCCCCCGTAGCCGCGGATGGCAAGATCTACGCCTGGAGCGAAGATGGCGACGTCTACGTCATCAAGGCAGGACCGAAGTTTGAACAACTCGCTAAGAATCAGATGGGCGAGGTAATCATGGCAACGCCCGCGGTGTCCGACGGCATGATCGTCGTGCGCGGAATGAAGCATGTCTTCGGCATTGCCGCGCCGTCGCAGCGAAAATAGAGATCGCCCCTCACGACAAATTGCCGGACTCGACCAGCCGCCGGCCGCCGGCTTATCGGGCTCGATTTTGTGTAAAATCAGATCCATTGGGTGAGATAAAGGGTATCGTCAATGGGTACAAAGTGTGTCCCCTCGTCCGACCGGATGACGCCACGCGGATGCTGAAGCATTGATGCAATTAACCGCAAACCGGCGCGCCGTTCTCGAACCTGCCGTCATCGCCGTCCTCAGTGTGGTCGCGCTGGTGCAGGACTTCACAGGTCTGCGCATACCCGGATTGCCGTTTCTTTACCCAATGCGGCACACCGTTGCATTGGCGCTTCTGTGCATCGCTTTCTCCCTGTGGAGCACGTCGCAATCCCGCCGATTATCCGCGCTTCGTGCGGCCAAATTAACTCTCTACATTGCGCTCGGAGCCTTGATCGCGCAAGCGTTGCGTTGGATGCAATTGCTGGATCAATATCCCACGCATCCGATCGCTCCGTTCGCCAACTTCATCCACACGGCATTACCGAATTCCATCTGCCTCATCGGGCTGGGCGCGGCTCTTTATGCGCTCTCGCGAGCCACTCAGGCGGCCTACGCCGCGGTGCTGAGCGCGCTTGTTGGCTGCATCGTGGCTACGTTCGCAGTTTGTGCCCTGCTCAACGAGATCTTCAAACTCATCCCCGCGAGCCCCGCATTCGAGGGCGAGATCGCCGCCGACGCGACCGCCTGCTTTGCGATTGCCGGCATCGCGCTTTGGCGGGTTGCGCGAACTCGTCTTAGCGGGACTGGCGAAGCATTCAATCTACGCCGTTCGGTAGCTGTGGCTGCGGCTGGAACCATTCTGTCCTTCGGCATCTGGCGAGTTCTTCTTCACGAGCGTACTGCCGTCGTGGACACCCAAACGACTACCACCGCAGCGGCCATCGTGCGCGCCGTGCGCAGCGGCCTCGACTCCAGGAATCCGATCCGTTCCGATGAAGCCGCGATACAGGCCATCGCTCCTGCTGCAACCAACATCGCCGGCGCTAATTACCAGCTCTACTTGATTCGTGAGGGCCGAAGTATCTACAGCTTCCCCAATCCACCGCGCCGTCACGAGCGCACCACCACCGCGGAAGCGCCGCTTCCCGAACTCGGCGGCATGGTACGCCTTCACCCTGGCTCCCAGTTCGTTCGCCGAGGCGCATCGTGGGCTTCCCACATTGTTCTCGCCTTCGGCTTCACCTCGTGCCTGCTCCTTGCCTTTTCCGTCTATCTTCTGCAAGTCGCGCGTGAGCGACTCGCCCGCTTGGAGAAGGAGATCATCGAACGCAGACGCGTGGAGCAAGAACTGAACCACCAGGCCAAACTCCTCACTGCGTCCAACGCCGATCTGGAAGAGTTCGCCCGAGCCGTCAGCCATGATCTGCAGGAACCGCTGCGCAACGTAATCGGCTTCGCGGAACTACTGTCTCGGCGGCACAGTGCAAAGTTGGACCAGGACGGCAGTGAGTTCCTGGGTTACATCACCGATTCCGCGCAGCGCATGTCGAAGATGATCCAGGGCCTGCTCGCATACTCACGGACCGTGTACGCGCGAGAAACCCCCGAACGCATCGATCTGAACGACACGCTCGACTGGGCCAAGAGCAATCTGGCGCTGGCCATCGAAGAATCGCGCGCGACGATCATTGCCGATCGGTTACCCGCCGTGAAAGGGAACGCTTTGCAGATCGGCCAGGTAATGCAGAACCTGATCGGCAACGCCATCAAATATCGGCGAACCGGTGTCGCTCCCGTCATCCAAATCCGAGCCGCCTCGGAGGACGCAAACGAGCACCGCATCGCCATTTCAGACAACGGAACAGGCATTCCCGAGAACCTTCACAATCACGTATTCGGCCTGTTCAAGCGTGCGCACGGGCGCGACTATTCGGGAGCGGGAGTGGGCCTGGCCGTCTGCAAGCGAATCGTGGAAGCGCACGGCGGCCGCATTTGGGTAGAGTCCACGCCGGGAGCCGGCGCGAAGTTTTACTTCACGCTTCCGGCCGCTGCCGAGGAAGTGCATCGCCGGGCGGCCAGCGCGCCGCGCGATTAGGTACCACACTCTCCCGTATACTTGCGAAGTGGCATCGCGTCGCCTCCTCACCGTCCTCCTGCTTGGGTTTCTATCCACGACAGGCGCCGCGGCCGAGGACTGGCCGCAATTTCGAGGTCCCGGCAGCCAGGGCGTCTCCAGCGAGACCGGTCTGCCCACCACCTGGAGCGCCACCACAAACATGGCATGGAAAGCCGCGCTGGCAGGCACAGGAACCTCGTCGCCGATCATCGTAGGCGACACCGTTGTAGCGACCTCGCAACAGGGCAGCTATGCCACGGCCAGTGGAGCCGACCCCAAGCTTGCGCGGGATGAGAGCGCCCTGGCAGCCCAGGAGAATGCCATCGGCGCATCCAAGAGCCCGGACGGCAAGCTGTACCTCGTCGTCGAAGCCTTCCACCGTGTCAGCGGCAAACGATTGTGGCAGCACAGGACACTCGCTACCGGAGATCGGCCCGAATCCCACGAAAAGCACAACCTTGCCACGCCGACTCCTGTTTCCGACGGAAAGCGCATTTACGCGTGGTTCGGCAACGGCCAGATCATCGCCCTGGACATGCAGGGTAAAGAACTCTGGAAGCGCCATCTTGGGCAGGAGCGCGGCTCATTTCTCAATCAATGGGGACACGGGAGTTCGCCAACACTCTATAAGGATCTGCTCATCCTCCTCTGCGATCACAGGCCGCTTTCCTACCTGATCGCCCTGGACGCGGCGAGCGGCAAGGAGCGCTGGCTGGTCGATCGCGGCCAAGGACGCGTATCGCACAGCACTCCCGTCGTGGTCCCCGGCCCCCGAGGCGATGAACTCATCGTCAATTCCAACGCTCGCATCGACGCCTACAACCCAACCACGGGTCAACTCCTGTGGCACGCGGGCAGTGAACGCCAAACGCCGATCCCTTCGCCAGTCCACCACGAGGGAAACATTTATCTCAGCCGAGGCTACCGCAACAGCGACATCCTCTCGCTTAAGACCGGTGGCAGCGGCGATGTCAGTGGTACGCACCTCCGCTGGCGCATGCCCAATGGCGGTTCCTACGTGCCCTCGGTTGTGCACTACCAAGGCCTTATCTATATAACCAACGAAGTGGGCGTAGTCACCTGTGCCGATGCGGCAACCGGCACGCCCGTGTGGAAGGAGCGACTCGGCGGCATCTTCTTCGCCTCGCCCGTGGCGGCCGACGGCAAGATCTATCTGCTGAGCGAGACAGGCGAGATGTATGTCATGCGAGCGGGCCGAAAATCCGAAGTGATGGCCAAGAACGAAATCGGCGAGCGATTTCTTGCTTCGCCCGCCGTCTCTTCCAAAATGATCTTCCTGCGCGGCGACAGCACACTGTTCGCCATCGCAGCAACCAAGTGAGGGACTTACCGCCTCACTCGACCTGAACGAGGACCCATCATCGCGGGACCTCGCATGCCAGGAGCGCGCATGCCGGGAGCGCTCATCCGTGGTGGATAAGCCCGGTACCGCGGTCCCACATACATCGGCCTCGAATAATACCGGAAGGGCGAATAGAACCCGTAGCCGAAGGGACTGAACATCGCCGAACCCGCCGGCAGCCACGAATACGTCCCCCACCACGGATTCCAATACCAGCCGGATCCCGACCACAAACCGGGCTGCAACATCACCCGCTGAGCGGTCACCGCGCTCGCATCAGCCAGATACTTCGACCGCAGATCGCTCCACCGGTACAACTCGTCTGCCTTTGCCTCTTTGGTGTCGAACTTCTCCACCTTCAAAACCGAGTCATCCGAAGCAACAACTTCTTTGCCCTTGTTCACTTCCTCAACAGCGTCGGCTTGCCGAACCTCAGCCTTGCCCTTGAACACGGAAACCGACCCGCGCCCCGAGTCGAATCGATACAAACCTTCATCCTTGATCGCCGAGTTCAACCCCGAGTTCGCAATCTGGATCTTGTTCTCTTTCCGGACATCCGTTGCGTCCAGCATCGCGACGCCGCGATTCACGGCAATCCGCGTGTCCATTAGCCCCGACGAAACCATCCGAATCTCCGAATGGCTCCCCAAGCGCAGGAACACGCCGGGCGTCAGCAGCACTTCAGCCTTGCCTGACCCAGTCGTCAGAACTGATCCAGCCGGAACATCCGCCCCCCCGATCGACTTCGAAGTGACGTCGCGGCCGTCCACCAAAACCTTGCCTTCTATAAAGTTAAGCGTGCCTGGATGAGCCGGAGCCACGGCGAACGCTGGAATCGCGGCCGCCGTCAAAGCCACCCACCCGAGCCTGAACATCTGTACATTCATAACAACCCTATATATTGGATGGGTTGCCTGGCGTACAGGTTGCGCCTTCGCGCTTAGTGCTCTTCGGGCTCGTCCGCCTTCGTGGGATGCACAGTTCCGGGCGCATGCTCCGGTGGCGCATAGATCGTGTAGAGCTGCAGCGGCGAATTGTGCGACGTGTTGATCACGTTGTGCTCCACGCCGGCAGGAACCACCACCGCGCTCCCGTCGCTCAGCTCGTGCCGATCGCCATTGAGGATGGCGACACCAGTCCCCGCTTCCACACGTAGAAACTGATCGTGATCCTCATGCACCTCCGAGCCGATCTCATCGCCCGGCTGAATGCTCATCACCACAAGCTGCATCTGCTTGCCGGTGAACAACACCCGACGATAATCGGAGTTCTGGAGGGTTTCGTGTTCGATGTTGCCCGCGTAGCCAGTCATAGTCCTCCCATTTGTAGCATGTGGCAGCGACCGCCCAAGCCCTCGCTCACGGTGTGAAACCCCTCGGCCGTCCCCCAATCGAGTCCAACCTACACACGACATGGCATCAGATTCCAACAACCAGCGCCGGCTGATCGTAGTCTCCAACCGCCTCCCGGTCTCTCTCGAACTTTCGGGTGACCAGTGGCAATCCAAACGTAGCGCCGGAGGCTTGGCAACCGCGATGGACCCGCTCCTCCGTCAAGCGGGAGGACTCTGGATCGGCTGGCCAGGAACCGACGACAACTCTCCCGATCTGGTAAATCAGCTCCGGGAAGAACACAATTGCATCGCCGTCGACCTTCCTGCCGAAATAGCCGAACGCTTCTATGAGGGCTACTCGAACCAGGCCTTGTGGCCGCTTTTTCACAGCTTCGCAACGCGCCTGGAATTCGACCCGCAGAACTGGGACGCATACGGCGAGGCCAACCGCCGCTTCTGCGCCGCCGTCGTCGAGCAGTATCAACCCGGCGATCGCATCTGGATCCACGACTACCACCTGATGCTGCTGCCCGGCATGCTCCGTCGCGAAATCCCTGACGCCCCCATCGGCTTCTTTCTCCACATCCCGTTCCCGGCATCCGACATCTTTTCGCTATTGCCGCGCGGCGATGAACTCCTCAATGGACTCCTCGGCTCAGACCTCATCGCCTTCCACACCCACACGCATCTGCAGCATTTCCGACGCTCGGTGCGCCGTCTCCTCGGGATTGAAAGCAAATTGGACACACTGGATACCGAGGGCCGAACAGTAGGGCTGCAAGCTCTCCCCATCGGAATTGCGCCAGACGACTTCCTCAGCCACCTTAAGCAAGCCGAAGCCCCGTACCAAGGTCAGAAGCTGATCATCGCGGTAGACCGCCTCGACTACACCAAAGGCCTTCCCGAGCGCCTCCGCGCCTACGCGCGACTCCTGGAAAACGAGCCCGACCTCCGAGGCGCCGTAGTGCTCCTTCAAGTCGCCGTACCTTCCCGCGAAAACATCGAAAGCTATCAGGAACTCACCGACGAAGTGAATCGTCTCATCGGCGAAATTAACGGCCGATTCGGAACTCCGCAATGGGTGCCGGTCGTATACATGTACCGCAGCATCCCGCGCGATGAGCTTGTCGCGCTTTATAACCGCGCGGACGTCGCGTGGGTCTCTCCTCTTCGAGACGGCATGAACCTGGTGGCGAAAGAATACGTCGCCTGCAAGCCGCAGGGCGACGGTGTGCTGGTGCTGAGCTCCTTCGCCGGCGCCGCTGCCGAAATGGGGGAAGCACTCCTGGTCAATCCATATGACGAAGAACGCACCGCGGCCGCCGTCTCCCGAGCCCTCCACATGCACCACGCCGAGAAGCGTGAGCGCATGTCCGCTCTCCACCAACGAGTACTCCGCAACAACGTCTTTCACTGGGGCGAAGCCTTTCTCGGCGCTCTCGAGCAACTTGCGCTAAAGCGAACGGAAGCAGCAAGCACCGGCCCCGTCGCCCTCTCCGAGGAAGGCCTGCTGACTGCCTACCGGCACGCAGCCAATCGCGTCCTTCTCCTCGATTACGACGGGACACTCACATCCTTCACCGCCCGACCGCAGGACGCCGGACCGGATGCCGAACTGCTCCATGTCCTTCAAACTCTCGCCGCCGATCCCGCCAACCACATCGTCCTGATCTCCGGGCGCAAAGTGGCCGACCTGGACAAGTGGGTCGGCCACATCCCGAACCTCGGCATCGCGGGCGAACATGGCGCGCGCTGGCGCGAGCCCGGCAGCCAGGAGTGGCACGGGACCCCCGCGGCTACGGCTTGGAAGCAATCGGTCCGGCCGATCCTCGACCACTTCACGGACCGCACGCCCGGCAGTTGTGTGGAAGAAAAAGAGTTCGCGCTCGTATGGCACTACCGCATGGCCGAACCTGAATTTGCCGACTGGCTCGCGGCCGAACTCGTGGCCATGCTCGACGGCATGCTCGCCGAAACTGAGCTCCGAGCGTACCGAGGGAACAAGATCGTAGAGGTGAAGCCGTTAGCCGCAAACAAAGGAGCCTTCACCAGCGCCCTACTTGCCACGCGCCCCGACGCGGATTTCCTCGCGGCCGTCGGCGATGATCGCACCGACGAAGACATGTTCGCGCAAATGCCGCCCAACGCATGGACCATTCACGTGGGGCGCGAAACCACGAAAGCGCTCTACTTCACTCCGGACGTTCGCTCCGTCCGTGCGCTCCTTACCCGTCTGGCGAAACCCTGACTTACTACTGGACCGGCTTGGGCCGTTCTGTGCGAGCCGGCGCGACGTAGTCTACCAGCTCATCGACAGGCTTCTTAGCGGCCCAAGCGATTCCGCGCAGCAGTGTCCGCTGGATCTGGTAATTCGAGAAGTTGGCATACGTATGGCCCTGCATCCACGCGAACGCGCGCGCCGGCTGTCCTCCCGCCACCGTATGCTCATACGTCCAGATCTGCGGCGCGACCTCGCCCTTGTGTTCGCCCGCGCTGCGAGTCGCCGGAATCTCCACTGACGCTAGCACCTTGATGCCCGGGTCCTTGGCCCACGTCATCGAAAAGAATGCTTCGTCGAGCAGGGTCACGTCCGACATGTCCTTCATAATCGGATTCGACTTGTCCACAGTGGAATAGCGAATCGGCGCTTCCAGCGTGTAGTTCACCTCGCCATGCTTCTTTCCGCCGCCCACCAGCGTTGCAAAGTACGCCGGATCGGGGCCGCACAGCGCATCGTGCAGGCTTACCAATCCACCGCCGCGTTTCACGAATGCCTCGAGCGCCGCCTTGTCCACGTCGTTCATGTACCCCGCGTCGCCCTTATACACCACCACCACGTCCGCATTCTCCAGGTCCACGGCTCGGGGAGGATGCAGACCGCCATTCACCACCGCCCCGCGCTCGGTCAGCAGCTTGCTCCAGTCCGCCAGGAACTGCGGATAATCGTGTAGCCCGGCGGCGTGCGTCTTCAGCCCTGCCCACAAATAAACGCGCATCCCATTCGGATTCTGCCCTGGGATCCGAGGAGCCTGAGGGCTCTGCGCCACAGACACCATCCCAAAAAACAAGGCCACCATCGCGACTCGAATCGTCAAAGCCATGCCGCTGATTCTACACCCGCCCGGTGACCAAACACCACGTCAGCCGTCTACCATGGAATATGCGCAGTATTGTCTGTCTTCTCCTCGCAGGCTTGATCCCCGTCGCTGCCGCGACATGGGAACGCTTCCGAGGACCTAACGGCACCGGCGTGGCCGACGCTCAGTCGCTTCCCTCTGAGTTCCGGCCCGACAAAAACGTCGCGTGGAAGACCGCCATCCCATCGGGCTACTCCTCACCCGTCGTGTCTGAGAACGCGGTCTTTCTCACTGCCGCCGATCGCGCCAAACTCTACACCATCAGCGTCGATCGCAAGACCGGCAAAGTGAACTGGCAGACCGAAGCGCCAAAAGCGCACGACACTAAGCCGCTCGGCCCGAACTCGCCCGTTTCACCCACTCCCGCGACCGACGGCAACAACGTCTACGTGTTCTTCGACACTTTTGGCGTCATCTCCTACGACGCAGCCGGAAGAGAACGCTGGCGGCATCCGCTCGGCCCTTTCACTATGCCGTATGGAGCGGGAACCTCACCTATCCTTCACAAAGACACGCTGCTCCTGCAAGTGGACCAGGACCAGAACTCATACCTGCTCGCCCTCGACAAGGACACAGGCAAACAGCGTTGGAAGACGGACCGTCCGCACGCCACTCACGGGTTCTCAAGCCCCGTAATTTATCAGCCCGCCAAAGGCGCCGCTGAAGCGATTGTGTCCGGCGCTTATGAGCTGGATGGCTATGACGTGCAGACCGGGAAGAAGTTGTGGTGGGTCACGGGTATGGCATGGCAAGCCAAATCAGTCCCGGCGATTGCAAAGGATGTCGTCTACGTACACTCGTGGATGGCTTCGCTAACCGAACTGGGGCACAAGGAAGTTACGGCCACATGGGAAGCAGCGTTGACTGAACACGACAATGACAAGAACGGCAAAATCTCCAAGACAGAATCGCCTGACCCGTCGTTGGTGAAGATCTGGTTTCTCTACGACCTTAACAAAGATGAGGAACTCGACGCGACCGACTGGCAGTACCTGCTCGCGCGCAGCAACGCCAGGAATGGGCTGTACGCCGTTAAACTAGGCGGTCGCGGCGATGTCACCAACACCCATGTGCTCTGGCGTCAGGAGAAAGGGCTCCAAAACATCCCGTCGCCGTTGCTGCACAACAACGTGCTCTTCATGCTGCGCGAAGGCGGCATCCTCACCTCCCACAACGCAGTGGATGGCAAGGTCCTCAAGCAAGGCCGCGTCGAAGGCGCAGTCGACGGATACTTCGCGTCGCCCATCGTTGCCGACGGCAAGCTGATTACCGCCAGCCAGGAAGGGAAAGTAGCCGTTATTCGACCGTCGGCAGAGTGGGAAGTGCTGTCGGTCGGCGAATTCAACGAAGAAATATGGGCAACACCTGCCGCCGCCGGTCGCCAACTCTTCATCCGCACGCAGAAGGCGCTGTATTGCTTTGAAGCGCCGCGCGGGTAACCCTGCGCGGAATGCCCACGCTATATTGAGAGAACGTCGTTCCATCCTCCAAATCATGCGAAATTGCTTACTCGTATTAGCGGTCACTGGCTGCGCGTTTGCGCAAACCTGGCGAGGTTCCATTACCGGTGTAATCAACGATGCGTCCGGTGCACGAGTCCCCGCCGTTGAGATCACCCTCACCCAGGAAGAGACCAACCGCAAGCGCGTCCATCGAGCCGGCCCGCAAGGCGAGTACACCTTCAGCGCACTACCTCCGGGCGCCTACCGACTGGAAATAAGTAAGGAGAACTTCGGCCCTCAGACCCAGCAATTCACGTTGAACGTCAACGAAGCCGCACGGGCTGACTTCACGCTGCAAGCCGGAGCACGCACCGAAAGCACGGAAGTAAATGCGGTGGCCGACGACCTTCGAACTGACACCGTCGCGATGGGCGCAGTCATCGACAACCGCACCGTTCGAGCCCTCCCGCTCGACGGCCGCAACTTCTACGAACTCACCCTGCTGGCGCCGGGCACTGCCCCCGCCGCGCAGGGCTCAGCCGGGTCCGTCCGCGGCGATTTCGCCATTCACGTCAACGGAGCGCGCGAAGACGCCAACAACTTCATCCTGGACGGCGTCTACAACGGCGATCCCAAGCTCAACGGCGCCGGTATCACTCCGCCCGTCGACGCCATTCGCGAATTCGAAGTCCTTACCCACACCTACGACGCGTCTTTCGGCAGAAATGCAGGCGGGCAGATCAACGTCGTGCTCAACTCCGGCGCCAACGAATTCCACGGGACCGTCTGGGAGTTCTTCCGCAATGCCGAGCTTGATGAGCGCAATCACTTCGCTCCTGCCGGTGAAACGCCGCGCTTTCAGCAGAACCAGTTCGGCTTTGCGATTGGCGGACCCATCGTCAAGAACCGCACGTTCTTCTTCGGCGACTACGAAGGACGTATCCGGCGCGAAGGCATCACGCGCATCAGCAACGTCCCCACGGCGCTGGAGCGCACCGGAGATTTCTCGCAAAGCGCCATGCCGCCGATCGACCTCTTCACCCAACAGCCGTTCCAGGGCAATCGGATTCCCGCGCAGCGCATCCATCCGGTAGGCGGCGCGATCGCCAATCTGTACCCGCTGCCCAACCGCGACATCGCCGGCCAGAACTTCATCTCCTCGCCGATACTCCGCGATCGAACCCATCACTTCGACACGCGCCTCGACCATCGTTTCAGCGATTCCT
This sequence comes from Bryobacteraceae bacterium, assembly GCA_035634155.1. Taxonomy (GTDB): domain Bacteria; phylum Acidobacteriota; class Terriglobia; order Bryobacterales; family Bryobacteraceae; genus DASQDN01. Next base: position 13,314 of record DASQDN010000283.1, read on the forward strand.
CCGACTTCGCTCTCCGCTATAGCTGCGCCGATCGGCTTCTCTTTGAGCCCTTCGCAGGAGCCTCCTTCGCCCGCGTCCCCGGCTTCGGCAATGACCTGGAGCGGCGGGCACAAAACGTGATGGCGAGTGAGACGCATGCCTTCACGCCGGCCTTCCTCAACGAAGTGCGGCTCGGCTTCAATCGGATCGCCGCGGGAGTCTTTCAGGAAAATCAGGATCGCAATCTCAACCGTGAAGTTGGTCTGCCGTCGGTGTGGCTGAACAACCGCTCGCAAGGTTTGGCCTACATTACACTCCCGGGCTACTCGCCTTTAGGCGATGAGTTCAATAACCCGCAGCACAGTGTCACCAACACTTACCAACTCATCGACCAGGCGACCTACTCGGCCGGACGTCACTTCTTCAAGTTCGGCGGGGAAGTCCGCGTTCTTCAGCAGAACGCGTATCGCGATATCCAGTCGCGAGGCTTACTGAACTTCTTCGGTATCTCCGGCAATCCACTGGGCGACCTGCTGCAAGGCTTCCCGGTAGTTACCGGCGCGGCCCGCGTGGACAACCACCAAAGCTTGCGTTCGGAAAGCTACGGCCTCTTCGTCCACGACACATGGCGCATCGCCCCGTCCTTCACGCTCTCGGCCGGAGTGCGATATGAATACACCTCACCAGGCGTGGACAAGCGCGACCGCGCAAACCTGTATGACGTCGCCACTGGCAATCTCGCGCCGGTGGGGCAGGGCAATCTGCCGCGCGCAGGCTATCATCCTGACCGAAACAACATCGCCCCGCGCCTGGGCATCGCCTGGACCCCGATGGCAGGCACTGTCATCCGAGCGGCCTACGGCATCTACTACGACCAAAGCGCGCTCGCGCCCAGCGAAGGCCTTTACTTCAGCGCGCCGTATTACGATTTCCGTCTCTTCTACGCACTGCAGCAGTTCCCGCTTACGCTCTCCGATCCCTTTCCCAGTAACTACCCGTTCCCCGTTCCCGGTTCCGCGCTAGCTTTCCAACGTGATCTGCGCACCCCTTATCTGCAGCAGTGGAACTTCAACATCCAGCGTGAACTCGGCAGCGGTCGCGTGGTCGAACTCACCTACGCGGGAACCAAAGGGACCAAACTCATCGCCGCACGCGACATGAATCAGCCGCAGCCGACGCCTGCCCCCGGCTTCATGCGCCCCAACCCGCGCTTTGACGACATCGCCGTCCTCGAATCGCGAGCCAGCTCCATCTACCACTCGATGCAGGCGCGCTTCCAGCAGCGACTTGCGCACGGCCTCACAGCGCTCGCCTCGTACACACTCGGTAAGTCCATCGATGATGCCTCAGGCTTCTTCTCCAGCGCCACCGACCCGAACTTTCCGCAGGATAGCTACAATCTGCGCGCCGAGCGTGGGCGCAGCAACTTCGACATACGGCATCGCCTGTCGTTGAGCTACACCTACGATCTGCCGCTTCGTGGCAATTGGCTGCTACGTGGTTGGCAGACCAACGGTGTATGGTCATTCCAAACCGGGCGACCTTTCACCGTGGCGCTGCATCCGGATCTCGACAACAGCAACACTGGACGCACCGTTCTCGGCTTCGGCGCCAATGACAGACCCAATGTCCTCAAGCCCGCCGCCCTCGACAATCCCACCGAGCAGCGGTGGTTCGACACGACCGCCTTCGTAACGCCTGCGCGCGGCACATTCGGCAATGCCGGACGCAACATCCTCGAAGGTCCGGGACTGGCCGTAGTGAACGCATCCCTCATCAAATCCACGCAAGTCACGGAGCGTCTTAACGTACAGTTCCGCGTCGAAGCTTTCAACTTACTTAATCGCGTGAACTACGACCAGCCCGATAACTTCGTAGGCAACCCGACCTTTGGCTCCATCCTATCGGCGGGGAGCCCTCGTCGACTTCAACTTGGTCTGAAGCTTCTTTTCTAACTTCACACGACCACCCACAAAAGCAACGCCTTCGGCCTCGAGTCGCAGGCGTTGCTCCAGCGCCGCCTCGCCCGGCAACAAGATGCGTCCACCTGCGCCGACAACTCGATGCCAGGGCAAATCGGGCCCGCAGTTATGCAACGCCCATACCACCTGCCGGGCCGAACCGCGATGGCCAGCAGCCGTGGCTACTTCGCCATAAGTCATCACGCTTCCGCGCGGAATGCGTCGCACCACGTCGCGAAACTCTTCCAACTTCACTCGGCGCCCGTAGCCTCTTTCAATTTGGCGAAGAACGCCTTCTTGCGAGCCGTATCCAATCCCCAGTTCACGGGCGGCGACTGGTAGCCTTCGGGATCGAAGTACCCCCACGACGCATACTCCCGAATTGCGCCGAGCATGTTGAAGTCCGGCTGATCAAAATCGAAGTGATCGTCTTCGTTGAACAGAATCGGCTTCGGCCTATATCCTTCCACTGCCCGCGTCTGCCGCACCATCTCGGAAATCCTCTTGGGATCCTTCACCCCATTGCCGTGAATCAGCAGAAAGTCGGCTGACTTAACTACATTCGGAAGCGGTACGAAGTTCCCGCCATAGCTCGTACTCACCAGCAGTCGTTGGCCCGCGCGTGTGCGAGATTTCACCCGCTCGATCAACTCATGCACCCGCGCAGGCTTCAGGATCTCGTGATCGTACTTGTTCACATTGGCTTCGTTATCGATCTCAATCAACACGTGGCGGTATCCGTTGCCAAGCACCCAGTCCACCGTGTTATCCACCGCGGCCTTCACCGCAGCCTCATCCTTCACCCGCTCATCCTGCCCGAAGTAAAAGATGCCGAGGATCACGGCCATCCCCAACTCGTCTGCTTTATCGACAATGCGCTTCAAACGCGCCATATACTCAGGCTTCAAGGATCCGTCCGCCCGAATCGCCGTGTTATCCCAGGGCTGATCCTTCGAGTAGCCTTCCGGACTGCCGCCTTGCAGATTGAGAGTGAGCGAAAGCAGGCCGTGCTTGCGCCACTCCGGCATGGCCGCCAGGAATTCGCGCGTGTTGCGCTCAGCGTCCCACTTCCCAGTGTCCTTATACGCCCAGCGCTTGGCCGTTTCGGCATTCGCATCGTCGTAGATGCCCTGCACCATGCGTGAGTTCAGCAGCAGGCCCTCAATCTTATGTCCTAGCCATGAGCGGCCCTGATAAGTAGGCTTTCCGTTGATGTAGAACCTGTCGCCCTGAATCGTGACGACAGTCTTCGCCAGGCTAGCGGCGCCTGTTAGCGCCGCCAGCGCCAGAATCGCAACGCATCGCGTCATGCACCGGATTGTAACAGCGCCGGAGGATGATTGTTGCCACCGCCATCCCGACAAGTGCAAAGGTTGCGGGCTCCGGGACGGCATTCACCCTCAATCGAATCTCCACCTCAT
>DASQDN010000284.1:0-2526 GCA_035634155.1 Bryobacteraceae bacterium
AGGTGAACGCATGCCCACTTCGGCGGGACTCCTGATGTACCGCGTCCGCCCCGGCGGGCCGGAGGTTCTGCTCGTTCACCCCGGCGGGCCGTTCTTCGCGAACAAGGACGCCGGCGCGTGGACGATCCCCAAGGGCATGCCGGACGAGGGCGAAGACCTGCTGGACTGCGCCAAGCGCGAGTTCCGCGAGGAGACCGGCTTCGACCCTGGCGCGGGCCCGTTCCTGCCGCTCGGCACCGTCAAGCAGAAGGGCGGCAAGACCGTTCACGCCTGGGCGTTCGAAGGCGACTGCAACCCCGCCGAAATCACGAGCAACACGCTCAAGGTGCAGTGGCCGCCGCGATCGGGGAAGTGGATCACGGTGCCGGAGGTTGACCGCGCCGCGTTCTTCCCGCTCGACATCGCGCGCGCAAAAATCAACGCGGCCCAGCAGGAGCTGCTGGGCCGCGTCGAAGGTGCGATCATTCGATGAGGCCTCGTGGTCTCCATCGAGGACCGACAGATTAGGGCTGAGCGGTGTCCTCGCCAGGGTTCACAATTGCGTTCCACGCCTGCGAGAGGCTGATAGTTTCAGCATGCCCGTCGCAGAACACCGCGTTCACATAACGACCCTTGTAGGTTTCATTCTTGGTGACGCTGGGCTTAGCGTGCCGGGTTGAATCGATCCAGATCTGCCCGCTTGCCTCCGGGCCCGATCGGTCGATCTTACCGGTGGTGGTCCAAGGGAACCACACTGAGGCAGAGGTCAGCGTCTGGGGCTTGAGGTTAACGGCTGGGATGTTGATGTAATAATTCGGCGAATCGGCGAGCAGCAGCCGGTCGCTCGCCTTTCGCCACTCGGTCACCTTGAAGTAGCGCCCTTTGCGTCCGCCGCCGTCGAACAGCAGGGCCCAGTCCTTGTTGGGAGGAATAGGGGCAGTGGCAGTGGCCATCCACGGGCCGCTCGAATCGGGCAGGATCGGCAAAACGTTCATCCCGTATCCGGGTCGGCCGTAATCGGTGGAGCTCAACGCTTCATCGCCGAGTTGCTTTGCGTACTCCGGGCAGCCCCACAGTACGGAGGCCTCGCGAAGCCGGTCGCGGTTGTTGCCGTTATAGGGCTGGTTGCTCAACTCAGACATTCCGAACATCCTCCCCTCGGAGAAGCCGCTGACGTACGGCAGAATGCGATCCATCCATCGCAGGTCCGTGCTCACCGGGGGCACACCGGCAGCCGCATGCGCCGCGGCGGGCCAAACGCCCTTGTTGTTGGCAGCATAGAGGTTGAAGCCCTGCCCCAGCGAGCGAAGGCTCGACAGGCACTTGACCGAGCGCGCCGAGCGGCGCGCGGAGTTGAGGCTCGGCATCAGGATCCCGATCAGCACCGCGATGATCCCGATGACCACAAGCAGTTCAACCAGCGTGAAGCCCTTGCGTCGAGACATGATCGTCACCTTTCTAAAGCAAGTCCGCACGCCGTTGCCCCGCCCGCGGCGAACTTGGTAACACGGAAGAGCAGCAGGAGGGCTCCGGCTGCGGTGTACAAATGCATTCTTACAGTCAACAACCTCACAGTCAATAAAAATCATCCCACGGATTGGCAATGTGCACATTTTTTAGTTAGAGGCTTCGCCCAACATTGTGGCGAGTGAGACGCAAGCCGCTCAAAAAGTAGGCCATCTGGGTGCCGCTTCGCGGCGAAAAGGCGCAAGTCAGCCCGTCTAAGGCACCCTAATGGTGGCCGCTGAAACGAAGTGGGGTGCGGGGTTAAGCTTTGATGGGGGTTGTAATGGCGCATCGGAGGCGCACTGCAGGTCCGCGTCGCAGACAGCTCGAACGCGCCGCGAATGCGCGTCGCGTGCGACATCTCCAACATTTTGTTCTTGCCAGATCGTTGCGCGACGTTAAACTGAGCACTGCTCACGTCGGGGTCGATGAATCCGGTCGCCGTCTTTCGGCGGTAGTTCGGTAGTCACTTGGAGGAAAGGTGGAGATGATGAATCGCAAGGTCATTGGTGGAGCGTTCGCAGCCGCAGTGATGGCTCTGGGAGTCAGTGCGGCAGATGCAGCGGTCGTCATCCTGGAGAGTTTCGACACGAACGAGGGACGATTCGCTCAAGATCCGGACTTTTCGGGGTCAAACGCCGGGTTAACGACCACCGGTCCGGGCGTAGGGCCCTCGACGGCCGATCGAACGACTACCGATCCGGAGCGAGGCACCGGGGCGCAGCTTCTCGCCCTCGTTCACGACCCATCGGCGACTTTCACCGGATTTCAAGTTCGCTTTCTGGCTGGTGGTGGTTCAAGCGGGGCTACTAACCCGACGTTCGACGCGAATGGGTTCATCGGGCTTTTCGTGAAGTCCGACCAGAGCCTTCAAATTGGCTTTCTCATTGACGACGGCACGACCATCGAGCGCACGCAGCTGTTCTCCTATACCGGTGGCACGGGGTATCAACTGGCCCAGTTCAACCTCGATGCGACCGACTTCGTCCGTTTTAATGGCACGGGCGGCACGGCCGCGTTAGACGCGGCGACCGTCAACAT
>DASQDN010000285.1:0-4862 GCA_035634155.1 Bryobacteraceae bacterium
ACGCGAAGGCGTCACGGGAAGCTTGCGATTCACCTCCATGGCGCAGGATCACCTCGGTCAGGTTCGAGCTTCGCCCATCATGTCCGTAAGGCGGAGTGGTTCCGACTCCCCAAAGCGCCGCTGTCAGGAACTTCTTTTGAAGGCTGCCGTCATAGTTGCGCTCGTGGAAGTTGGGACCGAGGTCGTGGAGTTTAAAATCCGTGAAGATGTTCTTTACCAGAAAGGCGCCGAGCTTCGGCGTCTTCAAAGCCGGATGGCCGTCGCGCTGATCGATGGTGTTGAAGAGCGGTGTGGCGGTTGCGAAAAGATGATTGAAGTGACCGCGTTCAGGATCATAGACGGTTTCCACATCGGCGACGCGGCGGTCGCGGTCAACTTGCAGGTCGGCGATGTGGCACGACACGCAGCCGATGCGGTCGAAGGTCTGGCGACCGCGCCTCACACCTTCGGTTTGCTCATACAATCCGGGCTTGAAGTAGTTCAGAAGATAAAACTCCAGGTAATCCACGATGGCGGTGGCCATCTGATTGCGTGGAATTTGGCCCGTTGGAACCTTGGTCGGATCGGGTTCGGGTGGCGATTCCAGCGAATCGATAGCTGCATCTAAAGCCAGGCCGCCGATGGTTGTGAGCCTGCCCTTTTTCTCGACGGCTTGCGTCAGTTCAGGATCCCAACATTGAAAGCCCATCTCGTTGTTCATGGCGCCGTTGATGAACTCGCGGATGGACACCGTGCCGCCGTGGGCAAACAGTGGACGCACGCGCAAATCGGCAGCAACGCCTTCGATCTTGCTTGTGTCGACGGTTTCATCGGGCTTGACCGTGATACTGCCGAACTGAACTCCCTTGGCGGAAAGCGGCCTGGTTACCGCGACACCTGTCGTCCGAGCTTCGGCAATGGCCTGATTCCGGCGGTCGCGCAGTTCGGCCGTGATCTCGTCGGCCAGCATCTCCTTTAATCCCAGACCGAACAAGTGCGGCGCATCTCTGCTATCAGGCCGAGTGACAACGTCACCTCCAAAACCCGCCGATCCACGCGGTCGCCCGTGACATGTAGAGCAACTGTCCGCCAGGCCCGCTCCGATCCCGAGGTTCTTTTCAAGGTCGCCTGAGCCGTCGCGCGCGTAGAACGTCTTCTCAGCCCCATCCAGGTGCTGGAACTTGCGTTGAAAGATCTGGCGGCCGCGACGGATGGCGCGGAACGGATCGCGGCTGATGAGGTACGAGGATGAGTTGGGAGTGCTCCAGTCGCCGCGGCCTGCGCCAATCTGCTCGGCGAGAGACTTGGCGATTCCCTCGTTGATCGGGTTAGGCGCAAGCGTGCGGTCGATCAGTTGTGCCGTGCACTGTAACCCTGCGAACAGGATGCAGCCTGCGATAGCAAGTCGATTCATAACCTTTGTCCCTCTGAGGAGGAAGCGAGAAAAGCCTGAGAATTTAGCAGAGAATTATTCGCGCTCGCCGCTGTACGCCGGGGTACTCTATATGGATGAGCAGCGCGGGGCCGAAGTTCATCGACCGCGTCCGCGCCGGCGACCTGTCGGCTCTAAACGAGTTGACCCCAGCCTTGTACGACGAACTTCGTCGCATCGCCGCACGGCACCTACGCGGCGAGCGGCACGACCACACACTGCAACCGACTGCCTTGGTGAACGAAGCGTACCTGAAGCTCTTCGATGGAGCCGAGCGACGTGGATTCAATGGGGAAGTCCACTTTCTGGCGGTTGCATCCCGTGTCATGCGACAGGTGCTGGTCGACCATGCCCGAGCTCGTTCAGCGCAGAAACGCGGCGCGGGAATGGATATAGATCTTCGATGGAACGGGCAGGCTGAGCCGGATCCCCATTCCGACATGGAACCGGTCGAGTTGATCCAACTTGACACCGCGTTGCAGGCGCTCGCTGAAGAAGATGAGTCGCTGGCCCGCGTAATCGAGATGCGATATTTCGGCGGCATGACCGCTGAGGAGACAGCCGAGGCGCTCGGGATCTCAGTACATGTGGTGCGGCATGATCTTCGATTCGCTCAGGCTTGGCTACGCCGGCGTTTGAAGGGCTAATGCTTCGGGCCTAGTCGTCGGTACGAGGTTGCGAGAGGGGCGGAAGTCACTCGATCGTGCGGCCTGCCCTGCGGGTACGGCAAGGTGGCCTTCGATGAGGAACAGGGTGCGAGCCTCGCCATCCCGCAGGATCGGATGACATACGTGGGCGACGGCAGTTTAGATGGGCTGACGATAGCGGTCTCGGAGAAGTCATACCTCACGCAGATCGCACGCCGCCGAGGATTGAGTGAGGATGCATTGCGCGAATAGCGTCGGGATCTTTCAAGTGTCGGGGGCTCGACTGTAGATGATGGAGAAGGTGCTGGATCCTCCGAAGCTTCAGGTTGCAACCGCCGCATTGCCGCGCAACCCAATGCAGATGGCGTGGTGGGGCGTCGTTGTCGTTTTTCTTGTCCATGGATTGGTCGTCTCCACATGGGTGTCGCGAATCGCCGGTGTGAAGAGTGCATTAGGACTGAGTGACGGCGCGCTCGGCCTCGCCCTGCTTGGCGCCGCGATCGGCTCGGTCGCCGCCATACCGGCCTCGGGATGGGCCGTGGGACGCTTCGGCAGCCGTCTTGTGGTGCAGTTCACCGCGGCCGGGTTTGCTGTCTCCCTCCTGCTGCTTGCCTTCTCGCCCACACTCGTTGCGTTGTTTGCGGCGCTGGTGGGATACGGGGTCATGGCGGGCGCCAACGACGTCGCAATCAACGCCAATGCCGTGGGTGTCGAGAAGCAGCTTGGACGACCGACGATGTCGCGCTTTCACGCCATGTTCAGCCTGGGAGGAATTATAGGCTCGGCCGCAGGCGCGTGGATCGCATCCGCCGGTGTTGCGCCGCGGATTCATCTCGGCATCGCTTCGATCATTATCCTGGTATTCATCGTTGCGACGCGTCGCTTGTTATGCGATACCGGGGGCGATCGGCCGAATACGGGTCAGTTCAGTTTCAAGAAGCCGCCGCCGGCTTTACTCGCGCTCAGCATGATCGGATTCTGTATCTTTCTTTCGGAAGGCGCGATTGCCGATTGGACTGCTGTCTATTTGCGTCAGGTACTGAAGTCAGGCGAAGGGCTTGCAGCAGCTGGATACGCCGCCTTCTCAGCAGCTATGACCGTGTTTCGCTTTACTGGCGATACCATCACACTGCGCCTGGGCCGCGCGTGGACAGTTCGTGGGGGCGCTTTGGTTGCAGGCTGCGGCTTGGCGCTGGTGGTCACCGCCACCTCGCCTGCCGTTGCTTTGGCGGGATTCGCGGCTGCCGGCGCGGGATTCTCATCGATCATCCCTGTTGTTTTCGCGGCGGGCGGTCGCGTGGCCTCCGTCTCCGAGGCCGCTGGAGTTGCCACCGTTAGCGGAATCGGCTATTTGGGATTTCTGGTGGGCCCTCCCGCGATCGGCTTTCTATCCGAGGCCACCTCGCTCCGCGGAGGCTTGTTTCTCCTGGTAATCCTGTGCGCGGCCTCGGCGCTACTGGTCACCTTGGTAGAGCGAGGCTCCCGCGACGGCGAGAACCCTCTCGCCTAACAGTGTGCGGGTGGCGGAAGTCCGGATACGCCAGCATACGTGTGGCGTCCCACCGATGAGAGGGAACGTCACATGAGGAATCACAATCGAAACGGCGGAAGAGATGTAGCCATGCTTCTGGCCGGTGTTGCCGCCGGCGCTCTCGGAAGCCGGCTTCTGCCGCCGATGATAGCGGTCGCGACCGGCTCTGCGCGTGCTCGCAAATCCGGCGATCCGTTTGAGAAGCTTTCGGCCGATCACCGCGAAATTCTATCTCTACTCGACAGCATGGTAGCTAACTCGGACGGCTCCAATGTCCGTAGGGCGAGCTTGTTTCTGATGCTCAAACGTAAGCTCGGCAAACACGCTCTGGCCGAGGAAGATGTGGTGTATCCGATTCTGCATGCGCAAGGCGCCGGTGCTGGGTCGGCGGAGAGCAAGGATCTGTATGACGAGCACGCCGACATGAAGATCCTATTGTTTGAACTGGAGCAGCGCTTAATGGCCGGCTCCGATTGGAGCGAGCCGATCCACAGTCTTCGAGAACTTGTTAGCAGTCACATCGACGAAGAAGAACAGGTGGTATTCCCTCGCCTTCGCGAGTTGATGGACCAGGAAAAGCGCACAATGGTTTCCGGTCAGATCAGCCGCGAAGAGGCGCTCATCCTGTAAAGCTATCCATCACTGCGCCTTCAGATACGCGACAAGCTGGAAGAGGGTTGCTTCATCAAGAACGTCCGCTTTGGCCGACATACCGCCGTGGCCCTCACGAACGCGCTTGACGATTGCGGCCTCTTCCACACGTCCGCCGTCCGCCAGCGTCTCGCGCCTGTAAAGGGAGGTTAGGTCTGGCGCGGTTCGGCCTTGGTTCGGCTCATGACACCCGGCGCAATGCTCGGTGTAGTGCGCCTGCCCGGCTTTGAGAACTTCATCATCGCTGCCGCGTCCCGGCTTTAGGACGGGTACAATCTCGGGCCGTCCCCGAAGCGTCTTCAAGAACGCTATTAAGTCCTGCCAGTCCTGCGGCCGCAGCATGTTCTTATACGACGGCATGCGATTGTAGCCTTCGGTCACAAGTTCCATCACGTTCTGCTCGGTGGTGCGCTTGCCATTGATGAGCCTAACCTTGCCGAACAGCGTGCGTAGAGACGGGCCCATCTTCCGCGCGTCGGTCCGATGATTGTGGCAACCCCCACAAGCGCGAAAAACCTCCCTACCTTTCTCCTCCGGCGTCGGTTGCGCATGCATCAAAGCAGAAGCCAGGAACACGATGGGGAAGGCTCGGCGCACAGTACAGAATTGCATGGAAAGGGTG
>DASQDN010000286.1:0-25689 GCA_035634155.1 Bryobacteraceae bacterium
GCCTCCAGTGTTGTTGAACTGCGGACGAAGAGCCAACGGATCGCCGCCGTTCAAAGTGGTCATACCGCTGAGCGACCAGCCTTCCACCACGTACTTTCGCCAGTCGCTGAAAGCCAGAAATGTTGAACCCAACGGCAACTCGTAGACATAGCTGAGCGTGAAGCGATGCGGATTACTATTGGCGGTCATCGCCCACTCATTTTCGCGGTGGTAAAAGTCCTGCGTGCCATATGGTCCGGAATAGTCATCCATCTGCTTGGCGAACTCGTAATAGGCGCTCAAGCCGAGCCCCGCTGAAGTACGCTTTTCCAGGCGCGCATAGCCGGCATCGCGCTGGTAACGGCCAAGTGGATACAACCCGTTCAAATCGAATCCGGTGTATTGGGGATACGGGCGCAGCGACGCGCGGAAAGATTCGTTATTGAGTTGATCTCTGTATTCGAGCGCCGATAACGGAACGGCATTTGGATTGGCGGCTCCGTTGCCTACAAACAGATTACGGCCGTCCGCGTGATAGTAGCCGGTGGTGAGCAGGAGCGACTTGGCAATCGATGTTTCCAGCGACGCGTTCACCGACTGATACCGCGGCATACGGGTGGACGTGTCGAGTAGTTCCGCGTAGATTCCGTTGGCAACGTCGGGGCGCAGGTCGGGTAAAGTCGTGGATACCGGTAGGCCTTCGCGCAGCACCACCGCCGGCGAAAGCTGCGCGTTCGGCGAGATGAAGGTCGGGTAGGCGTTAAACCCTTGCGTATTGTTTTGGCCGTTGAGCGACATCGCTTCGTAGGTCCGTGAATACGATACACGGGCGACGGTCTTGTTTTGCCCGGCCGGGCTCCACGCAATGCCGATGCTCGGCTCGGGACGTAACTGCACCGGCCCGAAGGCGCGGCCCTGTCCATCCCGATTCGCAAACACCACCGCGCCCGGTTTCGCGTTGGCCGGATTCATCACCGAAAAGTCTACGTTCGACTGGCGGTCGTACTTCTCTGTACGCGGGGTGGTCACTTCAAAGTTCAGCCCAACCGTGAGCGTCAGGCCTTTGCGGATCTCCCAGGTATCGTTCGCGGTGAGGTTGTATCGATTCTTGCGGAAATAGGAAGGCGACAGCACCTGGCTGGCTTCGGCGCGACCCGCCACGCCCAGCAGGTAGCTGGCGAAGGAGTGTCCGGTGTTGACGATGCCGGGCAGACTGGTGATGCCGGCATCGAACTGGAACATACCGGCGGGAAACGCCGAGGCAAGGGTGTTTAACTGCTGATGCACAATGCGTGTGGCGAGCCGGAGCGAGTGGTTGGCGGCGCGGGTGGCAATCGCGTTGCCGCCTTCAAAGGTGTGGCGCGCGCTGCGGACGTTCGGGTTCGGGCGCCCCATCGCCGTATAGCCATCGGAGAAGCGGTAGGCCGGAAACGTCTCACCCTGGCTGTCGCTGACACTAGAAGAGGCTTCGACTTCGATCGTGTGGACCGTACGAGCCGAAGCCGTGTAGGAATGGGTGATCGATCCACGGCGCGAGGTGAACTTGCGATCGGAAGGGTTCGCATCCGCGATGGTGTTGAACACCCGAGCCGGCCCCACAAGTCCATTCGAGAAAGACGTGCCGAACTCCAGCCGGCTCTTGTCATTGATGGTGTGGTCCACCTTCACGATCATGCCGTTGGCCGTGTTGGTTTCCGGATTCACCGAGAAGTAGTTGTTGCGGAAGAAGGGGCCGACCGCAGTGTTTGCTTGCGGGTAGAAATCGAGCGCCTTCAAAGCAACCGGGTCCAGCCGTGAGCGTGGAATGACGTTGCCCGGGAACGGGTCGCGCAGGTATTGCAGATTGTCCGTGCCGACCGGCTGCGAGGCGTCGAACGCCGGATTCGGCCGCGTGCTGGCGGGATCGTAGATGGGCAAGGGCTGCCCCGCGGAGTCGACTGTATGGCTGAAGTCTCCGGCGCGCTCCGGTCCAATGGGCACGGTACGCAGGTAGGATCGCGAGATACGCTCGCGAACACCTTCGTACGATACCGAGAAAAACGTGGAGCGCCCTCCGTTGTAGAGTTTGGGAAACACCAGCGGACCGGCGATATTAAACCCGAATTGATTGCGGCGAAGTAAATTTTTATCTGACCCGCGCTGACGCAGTTCATGCGGAGTAGCGTCTAGAAGATCGTTCCGGAAATTCTCAAACAGCCGGCCGTGCAGACGGCCACCGTTGACGGGTTTCCTGCGGGCGGACAGGGGAGAATCCGCACGTAAACCGAGCACCCGCGAGCGGAGTTTGAACTCTTCGATGGCACGGTCGATGTCGGTCAACCGCGAAGTTTGTTGCGCGGACGAGGATCCGGCAGCCTTCGGTTGGTTCTGGGCATAAGCAGCGCCAGTAAGCAGACCGACGGCAAGGAGAGCTACGCCCAGCCGCATAGCTATATTTTATCGAGGGCGGAAGCTATCGGGTATCGTGTCCAGCCAGTAGATGAAAATTGCATGGCCGTCCTACCGTCCGTGCTGGGAGTAACAGCGGCGCGAGCAGAACCCACCTGCGTCCGTCAGGTTTGTGGAATAGTCGTCCGGCAATCCCCAATCTCGCGAACCACAGCCATTTCACATGCGCGAAAGGCGCCTTTCTCAACACCCTGTGAATGGCCTGGCGGTGTACCAGACTCGCTCGCGTTGAGACTTCACTTTGGCGAAAAGGGCGCTGTTGAGGAATCACGGCCGTCCGGGCATGCCTCGGCAAGTGGCGGTCCTGAACGGCATGGGCTGTATCTGCGTACCCGAATCAGCGATATGCCGGCTAGCCGCCGGTGGCGCCAGACCATAGCTCCTTAACCGAGGACCAGCTTCACAGTCGGGCGGTGGCGACGTTTGTGGCACCCATCCGCTATTTGCAAGGGAACCATGAGGAGCGGCTCGATGCATCCAGCCAGGTTCTTCGACCGGCCCCGGCGAGCGTTCAACGAAGCCGGCGCATGAGGCCACTCGACCGTAGGGCCAGAGCACACAACCAGATAATGTGCATACGAGCGGTACAGTAGCACAAAGGGAAAAGCCGTTGGACACTTCCACATTAGTCTTCCACGCGCGGAAGAATTCGACAGCCTTATTGAAGCCAATAACAGGGCCGACGCCATGCCGTTCAATGTTAAACGCCAGCCACGTGCCTGGCACGATCGAGAGTCCGTCGCACTCGCTAAGATTGCTTACAGACAGAAGAGGTATCGGTTGCTGAGGCCCCCCATCGTGCCGGCCGGAAGGCCCCCCGTGCGACCCTCGCCTCCCGCAGAACGCGCCGGCGTTTCGAGGGCGCAACAGTTCGATGTTGATTGACGCGCGGAGCTTGGGCGCAATCAACGTCACCTCCTGGCTTACGTCGACAGACAAGGCGTGCAGGGCATCCAGTTCGACCCGAATACCACCTTCACGGAACTGCTCGCCCAGTTGGGTACGGCCGGCGCACCGGATGCAGAAAACCGGGATTCATTCGGGGGGTCCGAGTTCGCCCGCAATTGCAGGATTGCAGATCTTCAGTGAGCGCATTCCCTGCCCGAAATGTGCGCTCCTCTCTACAGTATTTTCCTGGGATCCTCTGGTATTTTTATTACGACCGCAGATCCTGGCGCAAGGATGACGGTCGCGGATGGGTGAACCACTGCGGCGCAGGTATTGAAGACCGCGTATGACCTTGGACACTCCTAGAGCATGCCGCGATAAGCGTCCATTACCTTGCGGAGGTCATCCATATCCTGCTGGCGCGTGTTCGTCAGCGGAGGACGCACCGGACCGGCAGGCTTGCCGATCATCTCCATCGCCGTCTTCATCGCCGCGACTTCATAACCTTTAAGTCGCTCACGGAATGCGTACAACGGATGCACGTACTTGTGCATGAGGCCGTCCAGCTTGGCGAAGTCCCGCGCCATTCCGGCCTCGGCCAGCGCCAGCGATACCTTCGGCGATATGTTCGAGATGCTCGACGTATAGGCCTGCACGCCAGCGGCAAAGTAGGTGGGCACGCAATCGTCGCCAAGGCCGCCATACCAGGCCAGGCGATCGCCGTTGTACTGCATAATGCGCTGATAAACGCGGCCATTACCCTGACCGTCCTTCCACGCTTTCAGTGTCGGAACACGGTCGCACAACCGAGCCACCTGCTCGGGTGAGAACACTGCCCAATCGCGGCTGTACACCATCAGGGGCAGCGGAGTGGCATTTCCAATGGCGGCAAAGAAGTCGAAGAGCCCTGCCTCGGGGGCGCCCGAATAATAAGGCGGCAGGACGAGGATGAGGTCGGCCCCAGCTTTCGCGACCCGTTTCGCGATGTCCACACCAAGGGGCACGTTGAAACCTGTTCCAGCCACCACGGGCATGCGGCCCTGCGTGGCCTCTACGGTAACGCGCACCACGTCCTCGATCTCCTGCGGCGTCATCGAATACATCTCGCCCGTGCCGCCGGCGGCGACGATCGCGCAGAAGGGATAGCGCGTCATCTCGTCGACGTTCTTTGCGAGCGCCTCCAGGTCGAGGCTCAAGTCGGTGCGGAACGGGGTGACGGGAAAACCGAACACGCCCTTCAGGTCTTTGGGATCCATGAATCCTACAGAGTATCGCGAGCGCGCACCCCGATAGCAATGATGGATATGGGCGGCCACGGCAGCTTTTCATCAATGCGCCGCCACAACCATACGAGCCGGTCAAAGATCCAGAGCTGCGCGCGGCCGAAGGTCCGGCGGCGCAGAATGCGGCCGTTCCAATACCAGCCCGGACGCGTGATGCGGTTGAAGCCGAGCACGCACTCGATACGAAATCCCGCGGCCTCCATTTTTGCTTTCAGTTCTTCCTCGGTGTAGCGCCGACAGTGTCCCAGCGTTTCATCCAGTGTTCCGAAAAGCGATGGTCCTTGCGGCACCAGCAGAATTGCCTTGCCGTTCGGAACAAGAGTGTCATGGATGTTTCGAAGCGCCGCGGCGTCGTCTTCTACATGCTCCAGCACGTTGAGGCACACGACGGTGTCCATCGATTGGGCGTACTCGCGTAGATCTTCGGCGCAAAGCAGATTGCCAAGCTTGGTTTGGACATTCTTCCGGTATAAGAATCGCGTGCGCAGACGCGCTAGGTGCTCGGCATCGATGTCGATGGCGATGTATCGATGCCGCTTGGGCGAAAGGCATTGCGTCAGATTGCCAATGCCGGCGCCGATCTCAAGCACACGCTGTCCCACATACGGAGCGATCACATCGGCCATCCAGCGATTGAAGCGCCGCGTGTCGGCGAGCGAGTCGAGGATGGTCTTGTCGTGATCGATGTAGATGTCGCGCGAAAAGCCGAAGCGGAGGATCGTGAACCCGGCCCAAACCGCATCGAGAAACCCTATCTTCTTGCCCTCGGCGTACGTGCGTCCGTGATAACTGACGGGCACTTCGTAGATGCGCGAGCCGCGCTGCGCCAGCTTGATGGTTAGCTCGGGTTCGATGCCGAATCGATTGCTGCGTAGCGGAATGCTCTTTACAAGGGACAGGCGAAATGCCTTGTAGCCCGTTTCGATGTCGGTGAGATTCGTGTCCGCGGCCAAGTTGCAGAGCGTGGTCAGCAACTTGTTTGCGACCGAGTGCCAGTAGTACAGCACTCGCCGCTCGCCTGCGAATACGAATCTGGAACCGAAGACGGCGTCGGCCCGGCCTTCTACGAGGGGCTGCAGGAGCTTGGGATATTCCGCCGGATCGTATTCGAGGTCGGCATCCTGAATCAGACCGATGTCGCCGGTGGCGTGCTCGATTGCGGTTCGGATCGATGCGCCTTTGCCTTGGTTGCCCGGGTGACGTATTACAGTTATCACCCCGCTGTGCTCTTCGGCCATTCGGGTGATCACTTCGAACGATGCGTCGGTAGATCCGTCGTCCACCACGATCACTTCCAACGTGCAGTTTCCAGGCAGAGGCGCGGCTAGCACTCGCTCCAGAAGAACTCCCGCGAACTCTTCTTCGTTGTAGACGGGGACCAGTACGGAGACTCGCACTATGCTTGATGCTGCCGGATCCAGGCTTCGGTTTCTTCCCAGGAGCGAGCGCCCTTGGCTGCCCCGAGATGCTCCACGTTCATTGCTCCCGTCGCATTGGCAATGTAGGCAGCATCGGTGTACGTCAGTCCGCGATGCAGTCCTGCAAGGAATGCTCCGACGAAGCAGTCGCCCGCGCCGGTCGTGTCCTTGGCCGCGACGGGGAAGCCGAGCACTTGAGACTCCGCGCTTTCCGCAAAGATGAGGCACCCGCGAGCGCCGATCTTGATCACAACATCGGCAGCACCATGGGTACGGAAGATGTGCACGGCTTGCTTCGGATCCTTGGTACCGGTGAGCATCTCAGCTTCGCTGTCGTTCACAAACAGGAGGTCCGTGAAAGGCAGGCAGGGAGCGATGTCCTCCATCCAGCGCCCCTTCGCGTCCCAAGCGGTATCGAGCGACGTTGTGAGCCCCGCCTTCTTAGCGCTCGCCATCACCTCACCGGCGACAGTGCGGATGTTCGGCAATGAGAATGGGTTCGCCATGTGGAAGTGCGAAAAGCCCGGCACGGCAAATTTGAGCATGGCGGCTGCAAGATCGCGGCTTGCACCCGGCCTGTGGACGAACGACCGGTCTCCCGATGACTGCACCAGAACGACGGTCGATGTCGTGGGACTGTCGCAGCGATGGATGTCGAGCTGCACGCCTGCGCGTTCCAGTGTCTGCACCAATGCGTCGCCCTGCAGATCACGCCCGACACATCCGGTCAGGCGGACTGGCGCTCCCAGCGTCGCGAGCGCGTAAGCGGTGTTCGCGCCGTTTCCACCGACACTGAAGGTGATCTCATCTACCCACACGCTCTTGCCCCAGCAGACCGAGTCGACGGGCCAGACCGGGATGTCGTAGCAGACGTTGCCGCAGCACAGCACGCCGTCAATACGCGCGATCATTCCGCGACACCGCGTGGGGAAGCAAGTAGAAACACTAGCGCCTATTATCATCGAGCGCGACGCATATAATGAACATATCCCCTCCATGTCTCAATCTGTCGACGCTTTCGTACGGGAGAATCAGCCCCGGCTGCTGGAAGAGTTGAAGACCTTCCTCCGCATTCCCAGCGTGAGTACGCTTCCCGAGCACAAGGCCGACGTTGACCGCGCCGCCGCTTTCGTTGCCCAAGCGCTTACTGATGCAGGCGTGGAGAATGTGGAGATCATCCCTACGGCCGGCCACCCGCTGGTCTATGGCGAGTGGATGCACGCGCCGGGTAAGCCGACCGTGCTGCTCTATGGCCATTACGACGTGCAGCCGCCCGATCCGCTGGAGCTGTGGCACACACCGCCGTTCGAGCCCACTGAGCGCGACGGCAACCTGTATGCTCGCGGCGCGGCTGATGACAAAGGCCAGTTCTACATGCATGTGAAGGCTGTGGAGGCGCTGCTCGCGATTCACGGGAAACTGCCGGTGAATGTGAAGTTCCTCATCGAGGGCGAAGAAGAGATCGGCGGCGCATCCATCGCGAAGTTTGTGGCGCAGAATCCGGAGAAGTTGAAGGCCGATGTGGGCCTGGTCAGCGATACGGCTTTGTATGCCGACGGAATTCCCACGCTATGCATCGGCCTGCGCGGGCTCGTGTACATGGAAGTGGAAGCCACCGGTCCGATGCGCGATCTGCATTCGGGCCTGTATGGCGGAGCAGCGCCGAATGCGGTGTTCGGACTCATCGAACTGCTGGCGAAGACGAAGTCGCCTGATGGTCGCATTCAGATCCCCGGTATCTATGACGACGTGAAGGAGCCTGCCTCGGCCGAATTGGAAAGCTGGAAGACGCTGCCGTTCACCGAGCAGGAGTTCCTGAAGAACGAAGTTGGTTCTACCGCATTGACGGGTGAGCCGGACCGCACGGTGTTGGAGCGCGTGTGGTCGCGGCCGACGCTCGAAGTACACGGCATCGCGGGTGGATTCACGGGCGCCGGCGCGAAGACGGTCATTCCCGCGAAGGCGACGGCGAAAGTGAGTTTTCGGCTGGTACCAGATCAGGACCCGACAAAAGTCATCGATGCATTCAAGCGCTTCGTCGCCGAGAACACTCCCAAGGGCATTCACACTGAAGTTCGTGTACTGAGTGGCGGGCCCGCCGTGATGGTGAATCCGGATCATCCCGCCATCGATACAGCGGCCAGAGCGTTTAGCGATAGTTTAGGCCGGCCGACGGTGTTCATCCGATCCGGGGGATCGATTCCGATCGTCGGCGACTTCGCCCGGCATCTGCATATCCCAACCATTCTGATGGGATTCGGTTTGCCGGACGATGGCCTGCACTCGCCCAACGAGAAATACAAGATCGGGAACTATTACCTTGGCATCATGACCGTGGCCAAGTTCTTAGAGCTATACGGTCAGCTTTAGGCATTCCATTTGGTAACGCAAGCGCAAGGAGAACGATCGCAATCTGATAGCGTGGTGCGCTCGGCCGGCATCGTTTCCATTGCGGTTGCAACCAGCCGCGTCACCGGACTCGTGCGTGAGATCCTGCTGGCGGCGATGTTCGGCGCCGGCGCTGTCTTCGACGCGTTCCGGATCGCCTTCACGATTCCGAATCTGACTCGCGACCTGTTTGCTGAAGGCGCATTGTCGGCGGCATTCGTGCCGGTGTTCACGCGATATTTGTCGTCGAAGCCTCCGGAAGAAGCTCGCGTGCTCGCGAATCTGGTGGCGACGTCGCTGATTGTGATCGTCGGGGCGTTTTGTCTTCTTGGGATTGTTCTAAGCCCGCAGTTAGTCGCGCTGGTGGCGCCTGGATTTAAGGAGACGCCCGGCAAGTATGAACTGGCGGTGACGCTGACTCGCGTGATGTTTCCTTTCCTGCTCCTGGTCGCCTTATCGGCACAGGCGATGGGCATTCTGAACGCGTGCAATCAGTTTGGCGTGCCGGCGATTTCGTCGACTTTTTACAACATCGGGTCGGTTGTCGCTGGTCTGTTCCTGGGCAAGGTGGTTGGGCCCACGATTGGGCTGTCTCCGATTGCCGGCATGGCTTACGGGGTAGTCATCGGCGGAGCCATGCAGTTGCTCTGGCAGGTCCCGAGCCTGCATCGTGCCGGCTTTCGCTTCCGCCCGAAATTGGACTGGTCGCATCCGGGCCTCCGGCAGATCTTCGCCTTGATGGGGCCGGCGATCCTTGGCAATGCCGCCGTGCAGATCAACGTGACGGTGAACAACAACTTCGCTTCGCGTTTGGAGGATCCTAACGGACCGGTGAGTTGGCTTGGGTATGCGTTCCGATTTATGCAGTTGCCGCTCGGT
Source organism: Bryobacteraceae bacterium (assembly GCA_035634155.1). GTDB lineage: Bacteria > Acidobacteriota > Terriglobia > Bryobacterales > Bryobacteraceae > DASQDN01. The sequence goes on from DASQDN010000286.1 coordinate 9,284, forward strand.
ATCTTCGGAGTGGCGATCGCATCGGCGACGCTGCCGTCGATTTCCCGCAGCGCCGCCGCGCAGAACTTCAATGAATTTCGCGAGACGCTTTCGCGGTCCTTAGGTCTGGTCTTCGCCCTAACGATTCCTTCGGCCGTGGGACTCGCCGTCCTGGGTGACTCGATCGTGGGCGCTGTGTATCAGATGGGCGAGTTTACGGCGGCTGATACGCACCAGACAGCTCGGGCGCTCGCGTGTTATGCGTTCGGCCTGGTCGGGTATTCCGCTGCGAAGGTGCTGAATCCGGCCTTCTACGCGCTGCATGATTCGCGCACGCCGATGCTTGTGAGTTTCGCTTCCATCGCAGTCAACCTGCTTACCGTGACGGCGCTGCTGAATCTGGCGCACCTTGGGCACGAGGGGCTGGCGCTTTCCACCTCGGCTGTCGCGGTGGTTAGTTCGATTGCGTTGTTCATCATCATGCGCAACCGTGTCGGCGGCATTTACGGAAGAAATCTGTGGCGCACATTTCTGCGAGTATCGTTCGCCTCGGCGTTGATGGGCGCCGTGGTGTGGTGCAGCACGACGTACCTGGGCCGACCGCTGGGCACTTCGAAACTGGCGCGCGTCGCGGATTTGGCTGTATCGATTCCGCTCGGCATGGCTGTCCTTTATGCCGCATATAAAGCGCTGCGAATTACCGAACTTGACAGCGCGATTGGGGGCATCGCCGGACCATTGCAGCGAGCGCTCCCGTTCTTGCGTGCTAGAATTTCCAAGCAATGACGCCGGACTTACAGGCCGTCCTGAAATTACAGGCTCTCGACACGCGCGCCGCCGCGTTGCAGAAGGAAATCGACGCGCTTCCGAAAGAAGTCGCCGAAATCGAGAAGAAGCTGGAAGTTCACACCCGCAAGCTCGACGTCGATCGTAATGTTCTCGCCGGGAATTTTAAAGAGCGCAAGTCCCGCGAGGACGACATCAAGGTGCAGGAGCAGAAGATCTCCAAGCTTCGGGATCAGATGCTGCAGGCGAAGACCAACGAGCAATACCGTGCTTTTCAGAACGAGATTAGTTACTGCGAAACGGAGATCCGAAAGGCCGAGGATCGCATTCTCGAACTGATGGGCGATGCCGAGCCTTTGGAGAAGAACGTCAAGCTTGCGGAAGCGGCGTTGAAGGAAGAAAAGACCAAGGTTGAGGCGGAGAAGGAGCGCGCCGGCAAACGCACCGCTGAGGATAAGAAGTTCCTCGCTGAGGCAATGGAAGATCGCAAGTCCATTTCGGCGACGATCTCGCCCCAGACGCTTGCGCACTATGAGCGCATTCGCAAGCGCTATCACGGTACGGCCGTGGCGGATGCTACCGATGGCCGCTGCTCGGCGTGCCAGATGCGGTTACGGCCTCAATATTTTCAGGAGTTGCGCCACGCGGATAAGGTTTTCTTCTGTGAAAGCTGCGGCCGGATATTGATCTACAATCCTCCGGTGAATCTCGAACACGAGATGCACTCGAAATCCTAACGAATCGGCACCCCATCTTTACTCAGATTAAGTCCGCACAGCGCGGCCGGAGGTTCGTCATCGAATTGAACCTGGGCCGCCGGGGTGACTCTCCAGCGTGCGACAGCAAGTGCAAGTCCAAGAACTGCAAACATCACGGCGAAACGAGCCGGATCCTGCAGCGCGCGCCGCTCGATAGTTGCGACGCTATGAGTCACGGCCATCAGTCCCATCACCGATAGGCCGAATGCGATCTGGATATTCGACTTGCCGGGCAGATACGAGCACGTGAACGGAAGCTTGTGGAAACCATGAAGGCACAGTTCGACTAGGATCAAGCTCAGCAACAGCAGAACGACCGCGTGGCCGATGACCGGCGGCCAAGGCCACACGTAAGCGAACGCAATCGTGGAAACGGCGCAAACCGGCAACGCCGCGATGGTCAGCAGCGAACATCGCACGGCGCTCTGGTAGGCGTCCGGGCCGTGACTCTCGGTAACGCGGAAGATCCAATTGGCGCGAAGCATCAACGGAAGGTCAAACACGACGCGTGTGCCTACGATCGCCGCGCACAGCACCACAATCGTCGAAACCATGGCAGGAACGTTCACCTCGGTACCGGCTGACAGTTGCCGCAGCGCCAGCGGAGTCTTCAGATACGCGACAGTGATGGCAAGCGCGAATCCCAGGTAAAACGCGAGTAACAAGCGATGCTGGCGGCTTCTAAACAACGTACGAACGGTAAACAGCAGCACCGCTGTCCGAAGCGGCTTGCCTAGAATGGGCGACCACTGGATGAGCCCGTATCCGGGCGCGATGTCGGGTTCTTCTACAATTTTTCGCACTGTCCGGTAATACGACACCAAGAACGCAAGGGCGGCTGCAGCGGTGGCACTTGCGATTGCGATCCACGCTCGCCGGGCCAGAATGGCCATCGCCGGATCCGGAGACCCATTCAAGTCCTGAAACAAACCGAGGAACCAGTACGCAGGCAACCACGCAAGCACCCCGCGCCCTTCGGCAAGAGCCAGCGCAGCAGGTGTGGAGAGGGATGGCTGCAGCAGGTACAAACTCACCCAAGCGGCAAATGCCGCAAGTTGCAGGAACGAAGAAACGCGGACGAAGTAGCGGTACGGTAGGGCCTGCGCGAGCATGCCCTGGATTGCCAGTACCGCCACGAAAACGAATCCAGCCGCGAGGGCCATCGTCAGCCAGTAGGCCGTAAGGGATCGGAGCCATCCGAACCAGCCACTGCTTTCCGCAATCAGAACGAATGGCCAACTGAATCCAGTGAAGACGTTGATGCCGGCTACCGCTACGGCCAGCACAGTCCCAGAGGCCGCGAGCTTCGCTAGAAAGATCGTGCCAGGATGGACAGGCAGGGGCGCAATGACGAGGACATCGCGCCGGTCGGGATAGATTCCATCCCAACTGAGAACAGCAACCATGCCGGCGATCAGCATCGTCATGGCGATCAACCGGTGTTCCGCCGCCCACCGGGCGCTTTGAAGCGCTTCCGCCGTCAAGCGCGTAGGATCGAACAAGATCGCGCCCATCGCCAGAATCATGCTGAGGAAACCTAAGAGAGCCGCCACTCGCCCCATCAATTGATAGCTATCGCCGTGGGCGCTCAGGATCTCCACATCGACGAGCCTGAACAGAAACTGACGATAAAGCACTCGAAACTGCCTGCGTCTCATGGCGTCACGCTCCGATTAGGTCTGCTATTTCGCGCGAGATGGCGGCCGTGTCCTGCTCTACCGCGAGTTGGGAGAAGATTTCCTCTAGCGACTGCAGAGACATTAGCGATCGAAGCCGTTCAATCGAGTCGTCTGCGACGATCCGCCCTTTGTGAAGGATCACGACATGCGAGCAGACGCGCTCCACCGTCTCCAGTTCATGCGAGCTGAAGAGAATCACCTTGCCTCGCGCGGCCAACTCGAGGATCAGGCTCCTGAGTACTAGCGCCGAGCTGACATCGAGGCCGGAGAAGGGTTCGTCCAAAAGAACTAGGTCAGGGTTATGAAGCAGCGCCGCAGACAGTAGGATCTTCTGCCGCATTCCTTTCGAATAGGACGCAATCGGAGTATGACGATCGCCATGAAGGCTGAATGATTGGAGCATTCCCGCGATACGAGGGGCATAGGCCGCATGCGGCATGTCGCGCAATTGGGCGACCATCGTCAGATACTCTAAGCCGGTCAGGTGTGTATAGAGGTGCGGCTCCTCCGGTACATAACCGATGCGCTGCCGGTAGGCGATCACATCGTCGTTGATGGGAGATCCATCGAACCAGACGCCGCCGGAGGTCGGCTCTATCAGTCCAGTGATCATCTTCATCGTGGTGGATTTGCCGGATCCGTTCGGCCCGAGATAGCCGGTAACCTCTCCGGCGCGAGCACAGAAGCTCACGTCCTTGACGGCGGGAATGCCCGCGAAAGACTTGGTGGCGTGCCGTAGCTCAAGCATGTTCATTCATTAAGTAGCATGCTACATAGGGTGCCGTCAAGTAGCATGCTACATAGGGTACAATGCACCCGTGGCAGGCGAAACCAAACTCACCCACACCGCCGCGATGATCCTGCAAGCGATCAGCGCTGGCTACGGCTACGGCTTCAGCGTCATGGAAGCCACTGGGCTGCCAAGTGGAACCGTGTATCCGGCGATGCGCCGTTTGGAACGAGACGAACTCATCTCCTCGCTGTGGGAGAAGCAGTCGATTGCAGACGCCGAGCAGAGGCCCGCCCGCAAATACTACAAGATCACGCGGGCAGGCAAGGCTACGCTTGAAGCGTCGCAAAAGCGATATCCCTTACTCGTGAAGTTAATCGAGACAGGGAAATAGACGATGCGCCCGTTTAGCTTCGTCGTTCTCCGATTTGCTTCGCTCCTGATTCCACGCAGTATGCGGGAAGAATGGCTTGCTGAATGGAGGGCCGAGCTCTGGTACGTCCGCGAAAGCTCCCAGCGAAGTCCTGCGTTGTTTTGTCTAGGCGCCATACCCGACGCCATTTGCGTATGGCGTAGCACGCCCACCGACATCAAGTGGCTCCAATCGCCTGGGGCTTGCCTGCTCACGCTCGCTGCTGTTTGCGGCGCTGCGGTGCTGCTTCTTTCAAGCTTGCCCGGCGGTCTCACTGCACAACTTCCCTCCATGAGTTCGGGTGCGAACGGGTTGGTGGCCCTTTGGCGTGACGGTCGTCCGACAATACCGACGGATGTGTTTCTATCCATCCGCAACTCCGAAACTCGTATCCCGCTCAGTTCCATCGCCCTCTACAGCACGGCGACCCAACAGCACACAAAGCAGATGGGAACGCTGTGGGTTGCGCGGACCACCACATCCATCCTCGACGTGCTGCGAATCTCCCCGACAAAGCGGGCGCCAGACAGCAGTCCTACGATTCTGCTCATGCGAACCGCGTGGGAGAAGAAGTTCAACGCCGATCCCGGGATAGTTGGCAGATCCATCGACATAGAAGGACGTAGCACCCGAGTTCTCGCCGTGATTCCAGATCGATGGTGGCCCCGCGCGGCCGAGATCGACGCGCTGCTGCTGGACGACCGAATCGTGGAAGAAGAGAGTCGCGGATTTGCACTAGCCAGGCTAGACACAAACCGTCCGGCCGGGCGACTGCGGCTGCCGCTTCGCTTGATCCCCGTGCCGCTGACGGATCGGTTCTCAGCCACGTGGATACTGTTCCTCTTCACCACTATTGTGGTTTGCCTGATCTTACCCGTGGCCACGACTTTGTCGCTGGGTGAATTGCCGAACTACGGCGGCCGCCGTCGGGCGTACTTGCTAGCTAAGCTCGCGTTGATCGCCTCGCTGGCATATTGTGGGAGCGCGTACATGGTCCATCTGCGGATGACGGACACCAGGAGCAGCGTCCTCCCGCACTTCCAAATCGCCGCGTACGTGTGTGCACTGCGCTGGGCCTTACACGATCAGCGAAGGCGTTGCCCCGTGTGCCTGCACCCGCTCACTCACCCGATCGCCATCGGCGACCGTTCGCGCATCTTCCTGGACTCTAACATCACGGAGCTCGTCTGCTCGCGAGGCCATGGCCTGATGCACATCCCCGAGACACCGACGAGCTGGTTCGCGGTCCAGCGCTGGTCAAACCTCGACGCCTCCTGGAGCGGTTTGTTTACGCGCTGACCCGACGGCGGCCCGAGCATCTCAACGAATCGGCCCTGAAATGCGTCATTATGGTGTTATGAGACAAGTGTGCCGTCGCCGCGACCGCCGGGGCTTTTCGCTGATCGAACTCCTGATCGTCGTTGCCATCATACTCATCCTGGCCGCCGTTGCCGCGCCGAAGCTGAACCAGAACCGCATGTATACGCAGGAAACCGCGGCGATTCAGCAGATCAAAACCATTCACACCGCGCAGGTGCAGTATTACTCGCAGTTCGGGCGCTATGCCACCACCCTGGCAGAGCTCGGTCCGGCCTCCAGCGGACAAGCCGGACCCGCGGCAGCCGACTTGATCCCGCAGGACCTCTCGCTCGGCAAGAAGACCGGATACACCTTCACCGTGACGGGCGACCAGAATGGGTATCAAATCAACGCGGTTCCCGACGCCTTCGGCAATACGGGCCGCCGGACTTTCTTTTCCGATCAGAGCGGCGTGGTCCGGGAGAACTGGGGCGCGGAACCGGCCACCATCACCAGCAAGGAAATCAAATAGCGATTCTTCGGCTTAGAACGTCACGCTGAACGTTCCGAAGACATTCACCCACCGATCCGTCGTTTCCCTCGGGGGCGTCGCGCCAAACGCATCTCCCGAGGTATGCCCTCGGTACACCTTGGTCCCAACACCAAACCGAAACCGCCGAGCGTCATCCACAGACGCGTTCACCCCAAAAACACCGTAGTAGGCGAACCCATCCCGGCTCGCGCAGATGTAGCAAGGGATGCGATAGCCGCTATCGCCGAAAGGCTGTTGCACAGCTTCGCTGTAACGCATGTAGGCTCCGCCGAGGCCGCCATAAACGTGCACTCGCTCATCCGCGACCGGCAGGATCACGCGCCCGCCGAACGGGACCATGTACTGGTAGTCGCGAATCCGAAGGTTGCCGAAGTCGGTCGGCAGCCAGTCGCGTGTGCCCGCCGCGCCGAACACTGCATCGAATCCCGCGTCCACCTGGAAGTTGCGATGGATACGATAACCGTATTCCACGCCAACCAGCGGGCGATCCGAAAACCACGGACGGAGTTCTCCGCGTGGTCGCGCCGCTCCAACCGAGACATTCGCGGAATGGCGATTGAACGGCTGCGCCGCTAAACTCGGCGCCAACAGCAACAAGCTTCCAACCGTCAGCAAACCTGCGATCGGCTTACTCATACGCCCGAACGGACGTGAGCGCGCAGAAACGAGTTTCACGCTTGCTAGAATCGGAAAACGATTGCCCGCCTTTTAAACATCCGATGGCATCTTCCGTATCCAACATCCGCGACGTCAGCCGCACGTCTCTTCCCAACGGCATCCGAGTAATCACCGAAACTGTGCCGCATGTGCGCTCGGTCAGTATCGGCGTCTGGATCGGGACCGGGGCGCGGCGAGAAACGCCGAAGACCAACGGCATCTCGCATTTCATTGAGCACATGTTGTTCAAGGGGACAACCAGGCGCTCAGCCGAGGAGATCGCGCGCGAAGCCGACTCTACCGGTGGGAACCTGGACGCTTACACCGCGAAAGAACTCGTCAGCTACAACATCAAAGTTCTCGACGAGCATCTGCCCATCGCCTTCGACATCCTCGCCGACCTGGTATTAAACCCCAGGTTCGATGAGGCCGACATCGAGAAAGAAAAGGGCGTCATCCTGGAAGAATTGAAGATGGAAGTGGACAATCCCGAGTACTTGGTCCACGAGACTTTCTTCAGCAAATTCTGGAAAAACCACGCGCTGGGGCGCTCCATTCTCGGCACGAAGGCGACGATTGGCAGCTTCAATCAGGAAACGATCCGAGCTTATTACGACGAAGTCTATGCCTCGCCGAATATCGTAATCACCGCGGCCGGGCGCGTTTCCCACAGCACGATCGTGGAACTCGCTTTGTCGTACTTCGGCGCCCTGCCTTCCCGCCCGCCCGTTCCAGCCGAGCCGCAGCCTACGCCCAACCCGCCGCTCATTTTGAAGAACAAGCGATCCCTGGAGCAGACTCACCTGTGCCTAGGTGTGCCTGCCTACGCGATCGCGGACGAACGCCGTTACGGGATGTTCCTGCTCAGCACGATTCTCGGCGGCGGGATGAGTTCTCGCCTTTTTCAGAACGTTCGCGAGAAGCATGGTCTCGCCTACTCGGTCTTTTCCGAACTGAATCTGTATCGGGATTCCGGGTGCCTGGCCGTTTATGCCGGCACGTCAGAAGGCAACCTGAAGAAGGTAGTCGCTATGGCCCTCGATGAGTTCCGGCAGTTGGTAAACGAGCCGGTTCCCGCCGATGAGCTTCGCCGCGCTAAGGATCATCTGAAGGGGAGCCTTGCTTTGAGCTTGGAATCGACGTCCGCCCGTATGTCAAACCTGGCGCGTCAGGAACTGTTTTTCGGGCGCTTCCAAAGTGTAGACGAGATGATGGAAGGCATCGAGCAGGTCACAGCCGCCCAGATCCAAAGCATTGGGACCGATTTCTTCGCCGGCAAACAAGTGGGCGTCACCGCGCTCGGTCGCGTGGGGGGGATCGCCGTCGACCCTTCCGAAGTGCTGGTTTAGAACCGTCGCGCTAACTACTTCGCGGGCTTCGGATGCGGCTTGGTGTGACCTTCAGTCAACCTTAATGCCCACTTGATGCCCTCGACATACATCTTCTTTATGTCAGGATTATCGTAGACCTCTTCCACGTGCCCGAGCGTGGAATAGAACACGCGTCCTTTGCCGTGGTCCTTTACCCACGTCACGGCGAAGTCGTTGTCAGTGCGGCGAACGTTCTTGTTGGCCAAGTCCAGCTTGGTTTCATCCAAACGCATCAACACGCGCACCTTCTCGCGCGAATAGTTTTTGAACTGGTAGATCTCGTCCTTCAGTACGAACGCGTTCGGCAGGTGCGCCGTCGCCGGGTGGTCTTTATCTTCCACCAGGATCGGAGCCTCGAACGTGTTCCACGGATGCCGGTCAAACCAGCCGCCGATCATGTCGCCATATTCCGGCCACTGGTAAAACGTGTCGGTCGCCGAGTGTACACCGATGAAACCCTTCCCCTCGTCGCGGACGAACGCAAGCAGCGAGGCCTTCTGCTCCTCGTCGAGCGGAAGCTCGCCGGTAGTGTAGAAGACCACGGCGTCGAAGTAATCCAGGTTCTTCGCGTTACCTTCAAGCTTCTTCTTGGTCAGCAACTGGCTGTCCGTGCGGATGTAGGTATCCCACAGACCAGTTTCCTTGCCCCAGCGCTCAATCGACGCGAGCGCATGCGAGACCGAATCATGCTGAAACCCCTTCACTTCCCCGATCGCGAGCACCCGTTTCCGGGGAGCCTGAGCGGCGGCTGGCAGCGCCATCATGAGGGCGGCGATCAACAGTCCAGTGCGTCGTAGATGTCGCATAGAATCGGTTCCGCCTCAATCATACAACGTGGGGCATATAACGGGGCCGCGGGCGCCGGGCAAGCTAAGATGATTTCTGTGCGCTTCTACAACACTCTGACGCAACAAGTGGAAGAGTTTGTCCCCTCCGACGGCAACACTGTCCGCATGTACACGTGCGGCCCCACCGTGTATAACTACGTCCATATCGGCAATCTGCGAACCTTTACGTTCCAGGACGTGCTTCGTCGCTGGCTGGCCGCTCGCGGCTTCACGCTTAATCACGTCATGAACATCACCGACGTGGAAGATAAGATCATCCGCAGCGCCATGCAGGAAGGCAAGACCCTGGAGCAGTACACTCGCGTGTACGAAGACGCGTTCCTGGAAGACTGCGCGAAACTTCGCCTGCAGCGGCCCGAGCGCCTGGTTCGAGCCACCGAGCACATCCCTGAAATGGTGGACGCCGTCGAGAAGCTCACCCAAAAAGGATTCACTTACGCGAGCGACGGCTCGGTGTACTACCGCATCTCGCAGTTCCAGGATTACGGCAAGCTCTCGCGGCTCGACGTGGGCGGCATGCGCGCTGGAGCCCGCGTCGATGTCGATGAGTACGACAAGGCCGACGCCCGCGACTTCGTCCTTTGGAAAGCAAAGAAGGAGAACGAGCCGAGTTGGGATGCGCCGATGGGAGCCGGCCGGCCCGGCTGGCACATTGAGTGCTCCGTGATGGCGATGAAGTACCTGGGCGAAACCCTCGACATCCATGCGGGCGGCATCGATCTCACGTTCCCTCACCATGAGAACGAAATCGCGCAGTCCGAGGCCCTCACCGGTAAGCAGTTCGCACGCTTTTGGCTGCATTCCGAGCATTTAATTGTCGAAGGGCAAAAGATGTCGAAGTCGCTTGGCAACTTCTATACGCTGCGCGATCTGATCGACATGGGGTACAAGCCCGAAGCGATTCGTTACCTGCTGGCATCGGTGCCGTATCGCAACAAGCTGAACTTCACCATGGAAGGCTTGAAGGCAGCGGCTACGGCGATCGACCGTCTGCGATCCTTCCAACTTCGCCTGGACACCGAGAAGTTCCCGTCCGGAGAAAACGGCGCGATCGATGCTCGTACCAACGCGGCGCTGGAACGATTCGAGCGTAGCCTCGACGATGACTTGAACACCGCCGAAGCCTTGGCCGCGATCTTCGAGTACATCCGCGAAACCAACTCATCCATGGATGCGGGTGAGTTCAAGTCCGAGAACCTTCCGGGCTCGCGCCGCCTCTTCGAACGCTTCGATTCGATATTCGACGTACTCAAGGCTTCAGTCGAAGAAGGTGGACTCAGCGAGGCGGAGATCGACGCGTTCATCGCCGAACGCAATCAGGCACGCAAATCGCGCAACTTCAAACGTGCCGACGAGATTCGCGCCGAGCTTCTGGATCACGGCGTCATCATCGAAGACACCAAGGAAGGAGTGCGCTGGAAACGCAAATGAAGATCGAATCCAAAGCCGTCCATATCGGTGACCGCAAGAAGCTACCGGCCAGCACTCCGTCGGCGACACCTATCTACACGGCGACCACATACTTCTACGACACCACCGATCAACTCGACAAGGTGTTCGGGGACGAGGCCGCCGGCGAATCGTATTCCCGCTACGGCAACCCCACCAACGCTGCGCTGGAAGAACTCGTAACCGCACTCGAGAACGGCGTGGATACGCTCGCGTGCTCATCCGGAATGACCGCAATTCACGTTGCCGTCACCATCGCCTTGCTGGACCGGCGCAAATCGGTAGTGGCGGCAAACGCCATTTACGGCGCCACGGTCAAGCTGCTGATGCAGGTCCTGGAGCCTTTCGGAGTCGAAGTTAATCTCGTCGACATCTGTGACCTGGATGCCGTCCAGCAAGCGATTGACGAGCACAAGCCCGGCTGCATCTTGATGGAAACCATTTCCAATCCATTGCTGCGAGTCGGCGAGATCGACCGCATCGCGGAGATGGCTCGGGCCGCGGACGCCGCCCTCATTGTGGACAACACCTTCGCCACACCGCTTCTGGTCCGTCCACTCGACCTCGGCGCTCACATCGTGGTGCATAGCTTAACCAAGTACTTGTCAGGGCATGGCGACGTTCTGGGCGGCTCCATCACCGTCGATGCCGAGCATGCTCAGATGCTCCGCGGCATGGGCAAGATCTATGGTCCCGTTCTTGGGCCGTTCGAGTCTTATCTGACGATGCGCGGGATCAAGACTTTTCCGCTGCGCATGGAGCGGCAATGCGCGAACGCGTGCCGCCTGGCGAGCTGGCTCGCGGCCCATCCCAAAGTCGCGCACGTGAATTACCCCGGTAATCCCAAGCATCCGGACGCCGCTGCCGTATCGCGACTGCTTCCCAAGGATTTGTCCGGCGCCATGGTCAGCTTCGATCTGAAGGACGCGGGTAAAGCCGAAGTCTTTGCCTGCATGGACCGCCTCAAGATGATCGTCCGCGGCACTTCGCTCGGCGATGTCCATACGCTGGCACTGTATCCGGCCATCAGCTCGCACCGCGACATTTCGGCTAAGCAGCGCGAGCGGCTCGGCATCAAGGACAGCTTAATTCGTTTATCGGTCGGCATCGAAGCCGTCGAGGACATCATCGCCGATTTGGAGCAGGCGATCGGCTAATCGACCAGTTCCACGGAGGAGAGGTCTACCTTCGGCGGAGGAAACTGAGGGTTCATGCGCTGCAGCACTTCAGCCACGATCACCGAGGCCGCCGCGTCTCGGTACCAGCTCTTGTCGGAAGTGATCACATACCAGGGCGCATAGTCGACGTTGGTGTGACGAATGGCTTCCTCGTACGCGCGCATGTAGCCGTCCCAGTACTTGCGTTCTTCGAAATCGGCTTCCGACAGCTCCCAGTGACGCTCGGGATTGTCCATCCTTGCCTGGAGCCGGCGCTTCTGTTCCGCCTTGCTGATGTGCAGGAAGAGCTTGACGATCGTGGTTCCGCTCTCCACCAGCAACTGCTCAAACAGCAGGATTCGTCGATAGCTCGCTTCGCGCTCGGCCGCGCTGATGTCGTCGTGCGCGTGATGACGAATCAGTTCGTCGTAGTACGAGCGGTTGAATGCGCCGATCTCCCCCAACGCCGGAACTTCCTGAAAAAAGCGCCAGAACTGCCCGCGTTTTTTCTCCGACGCCGACGCTTTCTTGAACGCTGTGACACGACAGGCCTGTGGGTTAGCGCTCGAAAGGACATCGCGAATAATCGGATCTTTCCCGCCCGTGTCCATCGACTGCAGCACAATCAGCAGCGACCGCTTGGACTCGGCATACAGAATATTCTGAAGTTCGGCAATCCGTGTTCGATTGCGTTCGAGCAGCGCGTGCGTCTCCGCTTCGCTCTTACCGAAAGTGAATTCGGGATCGTATTTACTCAGAACAAATGAATCGCCGCGTGGCGCGAGGTACTGGTCGGGCATGGTGCGCTACCGGCCTAGAAATCCATCTAGACGATCGATTTCACGCTCGGCGTTCGATAGCGCCTTCTTTGCGCCATCGACATCGCCGGTCTTGATCGCGTCCTGCGCGTCGTCCAGGAACGTTTCCATCCGCTGCTCCGATGTAGTGATGTCGCCGCGCATCCCCAAACCTTGGCGCGCCTGCTGCTCCTTCATCCGCGTCAAGGTCGCACGAGCTGAATTTGCGCGGCTGCCCAGGGCCATCAAATGGTCGCGAGCTTCGCGCAAGGCGGCCAGCTTCGCTGTGTCCACCGCGGGAGTGGCAGGAGGAGGTTGCTGCATCTGCTGTTGCTGCGGCGGAGCAGGCTGATACTGCGGTTGCACTTGCGCCTGCGCTTGGGTCTGCATCGGAGTTTGCTGCTGCCCCGCAACTCCACCGCCGGGCTGTCGCGTTGACGGAAAATTCTGAGCCACCACACGACCAGCTTCTCTGGGGACGGCCGGGGTCTGAGTCGCGGGTGGCACAGCGGGTCCGGTTCCAAGCGACGCGCGATCCGGCTCGGCAGTCTGCCCGACTTGCTGCTGTGCCGGCTGCGGCTGCTGCGATTCAACCGTTGACGTCACCGCGCCCCCGGTCGCTGCCTCGCTGCCCTTGAACCATTTCGGCCCCTGCAGAGCCGCGACCGCGAGCACCGCCACCGTCACCAGCGACCCGACAGCCATGTACAATCCACGGCGGCTCGAGCCAGCCTGCGTCGGCGTGGGCGCGGACGGCGGAACTCCTATCTGCGGCGGAAATGGAGGCGGCGGGGGGACGATCGGCGCCGTCGTTCCGGCCACCGCTCGCGCCTCTCCGCCGATCACCTTCGTAATACTGCCGCCGCTCCTGAACTGCCCCTCCACACTTTCCAAAGCTTTGCGGAAGGCATCCGCGCTCTGGAAGCGGTGATCCGGGTCCTTCGCGATCGCCATCAGGATGATGTCGCTCAATACGGACGGCACGGACGGATCGATCTGCACGGGCGGCACAGGCTGCGAATTCAAATGCGCAGCCATGATCGAATAGTCGCTATCGCCCTGGAACGGGCGCGTGCGCGTCACCATCTCATAGAGCGAGACACCGAGCGAATACAAGTCCGCGCGCGGACCCAGATCGACGGCGCCCTGGATCTGCTCCGGCGACATGTAATACAACGAGCCCACCGTTCGTCCGGTCTGCGTCAGCCTTCGATCCTCGCTCAGCTTCGCGATGCCGAAGTCCATCAGCTTCACAACGCCCGACGGCGTCAACATCATATTCGCCGGCTTGATGTCGCGATGAACCACGCCGTGCGAATGCGCGTAGGCAAGCGCCAGCAGGACTTGCTTGATGTAGTCGATCGCCTTGCCGGCTGGAATCGGGCCTTGCCGCAGCGTCGCCTCGATCGTATTGCCTTCCACGAATTCAATCAGCATAATGAGCTGATTGTTGACCCGCAATGCTGTGTGCAAGGCCGCGATATTGTGGTGCTGCAGACTTGCCTGCACCTTGATCTCGCGCATGAAACGATCCGCAAGATCCGCGTCCGGCGCCAGGTTGGGCAACAGGACTTTCATGGCTTCTACGCGGTCGGAAATGACGTTTCGGACCTTGTAGACCTTGCCCATGCCGCCGGCGCCGAGAACCGCAATAATCTCGTAATCGCCGATGCGGTCACCGATGTTGTAAGACACGTTGAGCCTCCTTGCGGCTCCACTCCCCCACTAGTTCTTTACAGCGTCGCCGACCTTCACTGTGCCGGTGCCCGAGTAGGTGCCCACCGAGGAGCCCTCATCCACTTCGGAGATCGTCACTTCGCCCATGCGGTCTTCAACGCGGCGGATCACCTTGCCGCTCGCAGGATCGCGGATCTCACGCCCCACGCGCGACACAATCAACTTGTCTCCCACCTTCACGCCCGCGCGGCTGCCGATGTTCAATACCAGGCTGTTTCCCGACACGTCCGCCACCAGTCCATTCAGGCTCACCACCGTTGTCGGCAACCGACCGGCGCTGTTGTCTAGTTCAGTGGCCAGATTCGTCGCGGCCGCGTTCACTGCCTCGCCCAACACCGTATCGGCGAAATTCGAGCTGGTCATATCGACCATACCCGCCGCAGCCGCGCCAGGACCGCCGCCCGATCCGATCAGGCTCGTGCCCGAGCGCGTGGATTCGCCCAAGCCGTTGGCGACCGCCAGGATCTCACCGGTGTTGACACTAACCAGACGTGCGCTCAACCCAACAACCGCCTTGGCTTTGCTCGCACCGACCCCACCCAGGCCGTAGCGGCTGAGCCGGCTGCCCACCACCGAACCGCCCACGTTCGTCTTCTTGTCGTCGCGCCCGAACTGCGTGATCGAGCCCATCACGATGGCATCGGCTCCCATAAGCCGTCCGATCTTCGCCGCTGTCGTCGAGTCCGCCCGATCGCTATTGGAGAAGTTCTGCTCAGCCAAGATCTTATCGATCGCCTTGCGTTCGATCACCCGGTACTTTCCCGACTTGACCAACTTCTCCACCAACAGGTCCGCAACGCCTTTGCCGACGTCCTGGTTGGTTCCAAAGATCGCGGCTACCCCACTCTGAACCGTGGAATAATCGAAATTCAGAATGGCGATGGCCTTTCTCTGCTCGGCGCCAAAAGCGGCGCTCGCGCACGCCAACAACGAAATCGCAGCTAAACTACTACGCATCCTAAATACCCTCCAAGGGAACGCGACCGAACTATTATAACGGCAGCCGAGGGCCTCGGCTTCACCGGTCCCCTCAATGAAGAATGCGGAATTCCTGACGGTTGTGGCTCACACGGAAGGCATTTCCGGGACCATGTCCGAAAACGGCGAGTCGGGCAATGGCCTTCTTCCTTATGCTGTCCAAAGAAGGACCCGCTTCGGTTGTCGGTGTGACGTTTATAAGCCGAGCGCGTCCTATAATGATCCAAACCCTATTCACAAGAGGAAATTCCTATGGACCCGCGGGTTATCCGCGCGGAACTCGACCGCATTCTCCGCAGTTCTGGCTTTGCAAACTCCGAACGAATGGCGCGCTTCCTGCGCTGCGTGGTGGAGCGCGCAATCGAGGACCGCGCGGACGAGTTGAAGGAGTACCTGATCGGCTTGGAAGTTTTCGACCGGCGGCCGGACTACGATCCTCGCGTGGATCCGATCGTCCGCGTCGAAGCGCGTCGATTGCGCGCGAAACTCGAGGAGTTTTATAGCAGTCCCGACGGAAAGCAGTCCGACGTTGAGATCGAACTTCCGAAGGGCGCCTATGTGCCGTGCTTCCGACGTCCGGGGCCGGTCGCGGTGGAACCTGCGCCGACGCCGCGTCCTCGGACCGTGGCCGTACTTCCGATCACGAACAACAGCCGCGAGGCGGAGTGGGATTTCCTGTGCGAAGCGATCACCCAGGAGGTGATTCACGCCCTGACTAAGGTCAGCGGACTGCGCGTCGTCGCGTGGCAATCGGCGGCGCGCTTCACCGCCCAGCAGCAGGACGTATCATCGATCGGACGGCAGTTGGGCGTCGGTTATGTCCTGCGCGGCAGCCTGCGTGCCTCGCCCACACGGATCCGCATGCTTGCGCAGTTGGTAGATACATCCAATGGCGAGTATGTGTGGTCAGAAAGCTACGACCGCGATATGGCGGACGTGTTCGACGTCGAGCAGGACATTTCAAAAGCAATTGTCCGCGCCCTTCAGACACAGGTCGGCGTTTCGCGACGGCCCACCTCCAACCCGGAGGCGTACGCGCTCTACCTTCGTGGGCGCCACCAGTCGAGCAAACGCACCCTTGACGGCTTACGGAAGGCAGTGGAGCACTTCCAAAGCGCCGTCGGGCTCGACCCGGAGTTCGCGCTCGGATATGCGGGACTCGCGGATGCCTACTCCTGGCTCGCCGACTATTCCCTCGATTCTCCGTGGCGAGTGGT
>DASQDN010000287.1:0-9043 GCA_035634155.1 Bryobacteraceae bacterium
CCGGAGCTGCCAGTTCGCCTGGGACGAGCCAACGTTGTTAAATACGGTATATCCGGTGATGCGTCCGAAGGTCGCGTTATTGCTGGTATTGAACGTCGAGCTCGGGTTATTGTAATTTGGCTGCTTCCACGGGAAATTCAACCCGTCAAGACCCACCTGAGCCCGCAGTCTTTCCCCAATGTTGATCCACTTCACCAGCGAAGTTACCGCCCAGCCGATGCCGGGCCCCCGGAACGTATTCCGACCCAGATTGCCCACCGTGAACGCGCCCGGATAAGCGAAAGCCGAATCGAGGAGGTACGGCACTTGCGCGGAGAACGGATAGCGATTCTCCCCGACCCCGCTCCAGCCCGGCGTCATAGCCGCATCAAAATTGGGCGCCACGATGTTCGGCCGCTGGACGCCCCCGCCCGGCAGCTGTCGGCTCGGGTTGTTCGAATACGTAACGGAGAACGGTTGACCCGACTGGATGGTCTGCGACCACGTCAAGTCCCAGCCGCCGAGCAGCGCATTCGAAACACCCTTGTTCAGCCACTTACGATCCCGCCCGAACGGCAGGCTGTATTGCAACAGCCCGATGGTCCGATGACGAATATCGTAGCTGGCTAAGCCTTTGTCCAGACTTCGGTTGTAGTAATCGACGCCGTTTGCGTTGCCGCCGCCATCGGCATCGTTGATGGTCTTCGAGAAGGTGTAATAGATGTTGTACGCAAGGCCGCTGCTATACCTGCGTTCGAAACGCACGTTCATGCCGTGGTACGTGTTGTGCCCGAAATTCGAGTACAGACGTACAGTACCGAAGTGGGGATACGGCAGCGCCGCCTGCTGGTTACTGAAGATCGAGTTCAACGCAGTGCTGCTTTCTGTCGCATATACGCTGAGCGGGATCTGGTTGATGTTGCGGCCATTGATCAGGCCGACGCCGCCCTGCCCCAGATACTGCAGCTCGACCAGGTGATCCCGCTTGATCTCATACTGAAAACCGGCGGTCCAACTCATGACGTACGGCATGCGCATGTTCGGATCCCACCGGTCTGCATCGCGCTGAGAGTAGTTGGTTCCGATGAAAGGTGAATAGCCGCCAGGCTGAACGCTGTACCGGATTGCGGGCGGTCCCTGGGAAAGGCGGAACGCCACGTTGGGTTCGCCCGGAGGCGCCTGGACGTTCGCCAACGCCTGATACTCCTGGAACATGATGTTCTCGGTATTGGCCATGAATATGTCAGCGTGCACAATCCCAAACGATCCGCGAAACACGGTCTTCGGCGTGAAGTTCCACGCCAGCCCGAAGCGAGGAGCGAAGTTGTTCAAATCCTTCTTCGCGAGCGGTCCCGCCGTGTGCGTGATCGCGCCACGCCGTCCCGTCAGTGGATCAGTCGCATCCGGATCGAATTGCGACTGCTGACCGTACTTGGTCTGGAACGGCGATTCATAGGACCACCGCAGGCCGATATTCAAAGTCAGGTTTCTTGCCAGCTTCCAATCGTCCTGCACGTACCACTGATGCGACCACCAGCGCGGCAGCCAGGTCGCATTACTCTGCGTGAACTGAGCGCTGGAAACCGCGCCGAGCAGGAACGATGCAAACTGCTGGCCCGTATTGGGAGTGTTATTACAACCCGACGCCGTGCAGTTCGGCAAACCTGTCCCGGCGGAGTCGAAGTTGTAAATTCCCGACTGATTATCGGAAAGCGCGCTGTTGTACCACGTGCGCGTCACTTCATAGCCGATCTTGAACGTATGTTTGCACGCGATTTTACTGACGTTGTCCTGCAGCACGAAGTCGTCACCGCCGACTTTGCGGTTTGACAGGTTCGAGAGTCCATAACCCGCATTCAGGTATGGGAAGGTCACCGGCGAAACGTTCGGAATGCCTAGCTGCCCGGCCCAATCCTGGTCGAGAGAGTTTACGGTCTGGAATTGTATTCTGTGATTACCGCCGAAACGGATCTCGTTGGTCATGCTCGGGCTCAGAACGTGAACATCGGAAACAAGGAAGTTCCAGAAGTTCAGCGGGAACGGCTGCTGCCGCTGGTCGATGAGGCTGCCGTCGCCATTGAAGGTCAGCCGCATGTCCGGATTGTCGCGATCCGCACGGTGGATCGTCGGCGACACGCGCACATAGGCGCGGTTATTCGAACCGAACTGTTGGTCCACCTTGAAGTCCATGCGATGACGATAAGTCAGCTTGGTCCGGTCCGTCACTGTAATCAAGTTCGAACTCGGACCGGAGCGGCTGGGAATCCCGACATTGTTAGCGGCGCGCCACGGCGTGCGCGACAGAAAGTTCACGACGGCCGGATCGTAAAGACTCTTCGGGATGATGTTGCCCGGAAACGGGTCGCGTGTATAAGCACCGTTCACCAGCCGCGTCGAGTAGGGATTGTAAATCGCGAAGCCGCCCTGAGGATGATCGCGGAAGGAGAAGTCGCCGTTCAGCATCGCCTCTGTAGGAACCGCGGTGTTCACGGTATTGTTGAACTTCTCATCCTGCAGCGTGTAGGTGAAGAGAAAGAATGTCTTGTTCCGGCCGTTGTACAGCTTGGGGATCATCACCGGTCCGGTCGCGGACGCCGAGTACTCACCGTAGGTATAGGGAACCGCATTGCGTAGTTGCTGGAGCCACGCGCGGTGGACCATCGGCTGATTCTGCCAGCGCACCTCGGTTGACCCGTGGAAATCGTTGCTGCCGGACTTGTAGACCATCGACATCATTCCGCCGGCGGCGTGGCCAATCTCGGCAGGCATCCCCGTCGTGTGGACCTTCACTTCCTGATACGCTTCAGGCGCCGTTTGTACTGTCGCGTCCGTTTCATTGACGTTGGCCAGGCCCGGCGCTTTCGCGCTGACGCCATCGAGCACAAACGCCATTTCGTTCTGCCGTTGACCGAGGATGCGCGTTCCCGACGTGTTGGGGAAGAAGAACAGCGCTCGCAGAGTTCGTTTCGCAGGGATCGGGATGCGCAGGATCGTCTCGCCTTGATAAGTGGTGCCCGCCGCAGCGCTTTCAGTTTGCAGCAGCGGCGCGGCCCCGGTCACTGTCACACTCTCAGTCAGCGATCCCACCTCGAGTGTCACATCGACGCGCGGTGTCTCCGCCGCTCGGAAATACAACCCTTCCTGCACGTGAGCCTTGAATCCCGGCGCTTCAACCGTCAGCCTGTAGTTCCCCGGTGGCAGATAAGCGATTCGGTAATCGCCGTCGCCGCTAGCAACCGTATCGGAGATGAATTGCGTCTCCACCTGGACCACACGAACTTTGGCCCCGGGAACAACTGCCCCAGCCGAGTCTTTCACGGTACCCACCACGGTGGATGTGGAGGCGGTTTGTGCAAAGGAGGCGACCGGGACCAATGCCACAGGCGCGAGCAGGAGAGCGAAAGCCAGCAAACGGGACATGACTCCTCCAGAGTGCTGGACTTATATCACCTCGCCCCGAGTCGTGTCAAACAGCACAGGTACCTTGTGAAGTTGGTCAGCGATCCTGTCACCCCTTAACGGGTCAGGGACTTTGTCACCCCACCGAATACCTGGAGGGTGACATTGAGTCAGAAACAGTTGCAGCGAATCAAGGTAGTGGAGAACGCTGTAGGAGGGCGAATGAGCGTAGCTGAGGCAGCTGAATTGCTGCAGTTGAGCGATGCCATGTGAAGCGGTTGAAGCGGGCCTATGACGCGGCCAATCCGGGATGGGTCCATCACGGCAACCAGCAGCGGGTACCGGCCAACACGATCTCCGAAGAAGTTCGCAAGCAGGTGGTGGAATTGGCGAGCAGCAAGTATGCAGGCTTGAATGATAGCCATCTGCAAGAAAAATTGGCCAAGGCGAAAGGCATCGTTCTCAGCCGACCGTGCGTATGTCGGATTTCGCGCGAGGCCGGCATCCGGTCACCCGAGAAACGCCGTGCCGCCAAGTCCCGCTCGCGCCGTGAGCGCCGGGCGTAAGACGGAATGCTTCTGCAAGTAGACGGCAGCCGGCACGATTGGCTGGAAGGACGTGGGCGTCATCTGACACTGCTCGGCGGGGTTGATGATGCGACAGATAAGGTGTGCGCGGCCCATCCCCAATCTGAGCACGAAGATAGCGCCGGCTAGCTTCGAATGTCCCGCAGCCAGGTGGAGACGGTGGGAATCCTGTGGGCGATGTAACGCGACCAACATGGTACGCTGCCGCGAGCGACAAACACTGGTCCGTTGAAGAAAACCGGCGGGTAAGCAGTTTCCAACACAAGTAGGGCGGGCGCGGGAAGAGTTGGGCATCGAGGTTATCGTTGCTCGATTGCCGCAAGCCAAAGGCCGGATCGAAAGAACGTGGCGTACGTTGGAGCAAGCCAATGCGATCCTGATCCGCTTTGTGGCTGAGTACAACGAGTGTTTCGGCAAACCAGCGGCTCGACCGGCGCCGGTTTGGCGCAAGCTCGATCGTCGGCTCGATCTGAATTACATCTTTAGCCTATGGCATGAGCGAACGGTCGCCACATCATCACCGCAATTTCAGGTATGCGCTAGCGACGGGCGGCGGCTATGCAGGAGAACCTGAGCGCCGACTCAGTGGCCGGGATTGCCGGGAGCGAAACCAGCTCCCGCTTTCTTGGAAGCAATCCTGGCACGAAGCGATGAATCCCAGGGGTTCGGGGACCGCGTCCCGATTCCGAGGTGACAAAGTCGCTGACCAGTTGATGGGACATATTCGCAGCACTACAACACACCGGACATTTCATTTGCTTATCAAACCGGACAATCCGACTTGTTACGAACAGCCCCCATTACCTGGCCAGCGCCGCGGCGTCCGTGCCGTAGTAAAACTCCTCCCGAGTCACCAGGCCATCCGCCACTGTATAAACCGCGACTTCACGATTGTTCCCCCGCTTCCCCGTAGCCTTGGGCGTGACGTCAAAATCGAACAACACAGCGAACCGGTCACCCAGCAGGTACGGACCGTCCACCGAAGCCCCATGGATCTCATGCGCCCCTGCCCATTCCGCGCTCTTCTGGATAACGGCGGCCTTGCCCGATGTTTCAAAGTTCCCGGTACTGCGGCGCGCTGCTTCAACGCTGACGATGTCATCGTGATAAAGCTGCTGCATCACGTCAAAGTTCTTCCCTTGCTTACACATCTCCACGAATTTGCTAGCAAGCTCAGCTGTAGTCATTCCAAGAAGATACCGCGAGATAACGTCCAAGGCACAATAGTGAGCGGAGCAACAATCCCAGTTGAAGATTGCCACATTCAACATCAACAACGTCAACAAGCGATTAGCCAATCTCCTGGAGTGGCTCGAGCAGGCGCAGCCCGACGTCGTCTGCCTTCAGGAACTCAAAGCCGAGCAGCACGCGTTCCCCGAAGCGCCACTAAAGCAGCTCGGCTATCACGCCATCTGGCACGGGCAGCGCTCCTGGAACGGTGTAGCCATCCTCGCACGCGGACAAGAGCCCGTCATGACACGCTCGGCTCTGCCCGGCAACGACGATGATGAACAGGCGCGATACATCGAGGCGGCCGTCAATGGCGTGCTGATCGCGTCCATCTATCTGCCCAACGGCAACCCTCAACCCGGCCCGAAGTTCACCTACAAGCTCGCTTGGTTTGAGCGCCTCATCGAACATGCAGCCGAGCTTGTAACCGCCGGCGTCCCAGTCGTCCTCGCCGGCGATTACAACGTGATCCCAACGCCGCAAGACATCTACCCGACCAAATCGCTCGACCACAATGCGCTCGTCCAACCCGCCAGCCGAGCCGCCTTCGCGCGTCTCCTGGCGCAAGGTTGGACCGACGCTCTCCGGACCCTCTACCCCACCGGCCCGCTCTGGACCTTCTGGGATTACGAGCGCGGTCGATGGGCCGCCGACAAGGGCATGCGCCTTGATCATTTCCTGCTTTCGCCGCGCGTTTCCGGCAGGCTGATAGACGGTGGTATCGATCGCTGGGCGCGCGACCAACCCGACGCCTCCGACCATGCCCCGGCATGGATCGTCCTCAAGTGACATCGGAAAACGATCAAGTTAAACTCAAAAATGAAGCGCGGCAAAAGTACGTCAAGCGCGTTGCTATGCCCGACCAACCTATTCCTCTACCTGATCCAACTGAGCGACGATCCGAACCGCGGTACCTCTGCGATGGCGAGGCAACGATCATCGATGCCGCCACCGGACTCGAACTCGGCGAAGGCATCCTCAGCGACATCTCGCCCTCAGGCGCATCGCTCCATGTCTATTGCCCCGTCGATCCCGGCGCTGTCATCGAGCTGCGTCAGGGCCAGCACATCTATCACGGCCAAGTCCGGTATTGCATACCTTCGGGCGCCGATTTTCGACTCGGTCTCCAGTTGATTCCACCGGAACAATGGACGCCTGACAAACGCTGGCCAGTGCTGCGCAAATCCTAGGGCAGCGGTGGCCGTGCGTCACCGGCGTGGTGGTTTTCAGCCACCGTTCCGGCCACGCCCGATTTTGTAAAGGATTGTAAAGCCAACAAAAACGTGATTGGCGCATCACGTGCACTTCTCGCCGGCCGAGAGGGTTGAGAAGATGCTCCGTACGCTCTTTTTCACAGCAGTGTTGGCCGCCGGCCTCGCGATCCCTGCCTTCGCGCAGGATGATGATGACGACGGTCCCGGTCGCGGCGTCGCCCGCATTAGCGTCATCAACGGCGATGTGTCGGTGCGGCGTGGCGATTCGGGCGACGTAATTGCCGCAGCCATCAATTCGCCATTAGTCGTGCAGGACCGGCTCCTCACCGGACCCGCTTCTCGCGCCGAAGTCCAGTTCGACTGGGCCAACATGATCCGCCTTTCCCGCGAAGCCGAGATTCGCTTCGCCGAGCTGGAATACAAGCGATACATCGTGCAAGTCGCGCGGGGCACGGTCACCTTCCGCGTCCTTCGCGATCACGACGCCGATGTCGAACTGAGCACTCCTAGCATCTCGGTCCGCCCCGTCAAGAAGGGCGAGTATCGAATCACAGTTCTCGACGACGGTACATCCGAAATTACAGTGCGCTCCGGCGAAGCCGAGATCTACACGCCAAAGGGTAGTGAGCGCTTGAAAAGCGGACGCACCATGCTGGCGCGCGGCACTGCCGCCGAGCCCGAGTTCCGCGTCGTAGCCGAACTCCAGCAAGATGAGTGGGACCGCTGGAATGAGCGCCGCGACAAGGACCTGTCCCGTTCGCGTTCGTATAACTATGTCAGCCGCGACATCTATGGCGCCGACGATCTCGATGACCACGGTCGATGGGTCAGCGCCCCGAACTACGGCTGGGTATGGGCGCCGCGCGTGGCCGCGGGCTGGGCGCCCTACCGCCATGGCCGTTGGTCATGGGTCGATTACTACGGCTGGTCATGGGTAAGCTACGACCCGTGGGGCTGGGCGCCATATCACTATGGACGCTGGTTCTACAGCGCCCCATACGGCTGGTGCTGGTGGCCGGGCGCCGTCCACACGCGCCACTACTGGAGGCCGGGCTTGGTGGCCTTCTTCGGATTCGGCAACGTGCGTGTCGGGCTCGGATTCGGAAACATCGGCTGGGTGCCGCTCGCTCCCTTCGAGCGCTACCGTCCGTGGTACGGCCGCAACTACTACAACGGCTATCGCAACAACACGTTCGTGAACAACAACGTCCGCATCGTGAACAACGTCAACATCACAAACGTATATCGCAATGCGCGCATCGATCAAGCGGTTACGGTCCTCGATCATGACGGGTTCCGCGGAGGACGATCCGGCGGCGCGTACCGCGCTCGTGACGGCGAGTTCTCCCGCGTGAATGCCTTCGAAGGCAGGTTGCCGATCACACCCGGTCGCGAAAGCTTGCGCCTGGCAGATCGCGACTCGTCCGTGCGCGTCGCCTCCACTCGAGATGATGGCCGCTTCTTCAGCCGCCGCGCGCCGGCCGCTGTGGACCGTGTCCCCTTCGAAGATCAGCGACGCGGCATGGAACAGGTGGCCAGGCGCACCTTCGGGGAAGACACAACACCTCGTCGCGATGCCGATGCAGGCGGCGCAGGAAGCGGGTGGCGTCGAGTAGGCGAATCGGGTGGCGCCAGTGGCGGCCAGCGCACAAGCCCCGGCGCCGTCGGCGGCATGGAGCGTTCCTTCGGCGGCGCCTCCGGCCGAGGGGCCGATGACAACGGATGGCGTCGTTTCGGATCGCCTCGTATCGAATCGTCGGACAATGGCGGCGGAACCGTCAGCGGTCGCGACAACAGCGGCGGACGCTTCGGCCAACCCGCGGCAACTCCCGACTCCCGCGAATCGCGAGGCTCGGATCGGCAATCGGACTGGCGCGGCTTCAGCGGCCGCAGCGAACGATCCTCCGAAGCTCCCGGAACCATCACCGGCAGCGGCCGCGGCGCAGCAGAACGCAATTCCGACAGCGGCAACTGGCGGCGCGACGTCACTCCGCGCTCGGAGCCGCAACAACCCCGCGCCGAGCCGCCCACGCGCAGCGAGCGTCAAGACGCTCCCCGCATGGAACGGCGCAGCGATGGTGGCGGCGGGCGCGGCACTGGCGACTCGGTTCGCATCAGCCCGCCCATCGTCCGCGAGCGCCCGTCCTACGGAGGAGGTGGCGGCGGCGGTGGTGAACGCTCAGCGCCTTCCATGAGCCGCGGATCCGACGGCGGCGGCGGCCGCTTCGGCGGCGGAGCTGCCCCAAGCGCTGGCGGAGGTGGTGGCGGTGGCGCCCGCGGCAGCGACCCGGGCGGCGGCGGTGGTGCTGGTGGCCGCGGCAGCGCCGGCGGGGGACGCGGTCGCTAGCGCTTTAAACAATTTGTCCTGCAGTTGTTTCTTCCCATGCGGGCCCCGTTTCACCGGGGCCCCTTTTTTCGCCTACTCAAACCGCAACGCATCGATCGGATCCAGCGCAGCCGCTTTACGAGCCGGGTAATACCCAAAGAACACACCGATCATCATTGAAAACACAGCCGACACACCGACCGCCGTCATGGACGTAGTTACCGGCCATCCGAAAACCTTCGACGTCAGCGCCGACAACCCGATCCCCAGCGCGATCCCCGCCACACCTCCGGCCAAACCGAGCACCA
>DASQDN010000288.1:0-3966 GCA_035634155.1 Bryobacteraceae bacterium
CGGCGAAGCGCAGGTTGATGTCGTGGTAAAACTCTCGCGTCGGGTCGTAGGAGACGTTGCGAATCCGAACGGCGCCAGTCTCTTTTGCCGAGCTGCCGCCGCATCCGGAAAGGGACAGACACACAGGCAACGCTACGGCAAAAATCAAGCTACGACTGAGCATGTACTCTGTAGTCTACCAAGTTTATCGATATTAAGGGAATGAAGGTGCAGGTGCTTTTAGGACAAGGACTTAGATGTAGTACATCAAGGAATGATCCGGCTCACCTTCCGTGGCCTTTACCTTGTCGTGCACGTCTGCGAGGGTGGTGTGATCGAGGATCGCGGCCATTGCATCGCGCACCTGACGCATTACCATGCGAGTGCCGCAGCGCTTCTCATCAACGCACTCATCGCACCGGCGATAGGCTGTTTCGCTGGCGCAGGGGAGCGGAGCGAGGGGACCGTCGATAATGCGAATCACTTCGCCGATCGTGACCTGGTCAGGGGGCTTGGCCAAGTAATAACCTCCGCCCTTGCCTTTCTTGCTTTCCACCAGACCTTTGCCACGAAGCTGAAGCAGTATGAGTTCCAAGAACTTGTGAGGGATTTTTTCGGCGGCTGAGATGGAGGAGATCAGAACGGGGCCGCCGCCGTGATGCGGAGTCAAATAGTAAAGCGCGCGGAGAGCGTACTTCGCTTTTTTTGAGAGCGTTTTCAACTCTCCGCAGCTTATCAGGTTACATGTACACCCGCCACGGCCCTAGCGGTGTGGCTAGGGCCCGTGTGCCAGTGATCAGAAGATATATTTCAACGCGAACTGCATCTGACGCATATCGTTGGCCGTGCTCGTGATTCTTCCGAAGTTTGCCGGCGCAACAGTGGTGTTGGCGTTCCATGCGGTCACGTTCGGCGATCCCCATTGCGGGTGATTGAACGTGTTGAAGGTTTCATACCGAAACTGCAGGCTATGACCTTCTGTGATGCGGAAGTTCTTCAGCATGGACAGATCTGCGTTCCAGGTCGATGGACCTATCAACGCATTTCGTCCCGCATTGCCGAAGGTTCCAGGAGCGGGCGGTGCGAAGCCGGCCGGGTTGAGGTAATTGATACCCGTTTGTCCGGCGGGCCGTATCCGCTGTTCTTCCGGGAGGTAGGGATCGAGCCCGGTGGCGTTCAAGCGGTTGTTCTCCGGCACAACAACCTGTCCGGCGGCGTTCCAGCCGTTAGTGTTCAGCGGACGGCCACTCTGCTGTGTGTAGATACCGGCGATCTGCCAGCCGCCGACGATGGCATTGAGCACTCCATTTTCGACGTTGAGGCCCTTGCCGCGGCCGATTGGAAGTTCGTATTGGACAGACGCGACGAAGCGGTGCGGCGTATTGAAGGTGGAAGGCCCGTACTCGCAGTCGAGGCATCGCGGATCCTGCGCGAACTGATCGTTGCTGGAGCCACGGATCGCGCTGCCGGTGTCCATTGCTCGAGACCAGGTATAGCTCAGGAGTGTCGTAAGGCCGCCAGAGTAACGCTGGCTGAGTTTCACGCCGAGGCCGTTGTAATTGCCTGTTCCGGTACCAATGAGGTACTGGATGCCACCGGCGTATTCCGGATAGGGTGTCCGGCCCGCGCCGTTGGCAGTGGTTCCAGGAATTGGGCCGTTGGCATTCACGAGGTTCTGCAGCCTGCGGTGCTGCGCCCCGTTGTAGCCGACCTCAAGGGAGGCATTGTCCCCGAGCTGCCTCTGGATGTTCAGCAGGTACGTCATCGAGTACGAGGTTGCGATGTCGGGATCGATACCCCAGGTGAGACCGAGGGCCGGCACGGTCGCCGGGAGCTGTGCGGTGTTGAAGAAGTTCTGGTAATTAAACTCGGGCGGGCCATTGATGCTCGAAGGAGTCCGTCCGGCACGACCGGATGCTGTGCGTGCCAGGTCGAATCGGGAGTTTCCGCTCTCCTGTGAGTAGAAGACGCCGAAGCCGCTGCGGACAACCCAGTTACTCGTCGGGCTCCAGGCGATGCCGAGGCGAGGCGCCCAGTTGTTGTAGTCGGTGTTAATCAAGCGGTCACCCATGCGGCCGTCACGGGTCAACTGCAGGGCGGGGTTGCCGAACCGGAACCCAAGGCCGTCGTAGAAATCGCCGGAGCCGGCCCGAACCATCACAGGGTGGCGGTTGGGATCCGCAACGTTTGCTTCCGAGGGAAGCGCTTCACGCAACTGGACGTTCACGGCATTGCCAAGCACATCCTTGTAAGGCTGAACGATCTCGTACCTCAGACCAAGGGTAAGAGTCAGCTTCGGCGTGACCTTGTACGTGTCGTCAATGTAAGCGGCGTAGGTGCTTGACCGGAAATCGGTGGCGGCGAGGGCGACAGCAATGTCCGTGCGGCCGATTGCGCCGAGAAGAAAATCAGCGAAAGAGTTGCCGACGTTCGATCCGCCCAGAGTGGCTCCGGGGTTCGCGGTGTAGGCGATGTTGTTGTTGCCGGGACCATTGAAGGTGAAGCGTCCACGCGCAAACTCGTTGCCGATCTGGTTGTAGATGTCGTAGCGGTACTCGCCTCCGAACCGGATGGAGTGCTTGCCACGAACCCACGAGAAATTATCGACAATCTGGAAGATCTTGTCGTCGATGGCGAACGGACCATTCGCGGAGTTTCCGAAGGTGCTCAGAGATTGAGAGAAGCCGGTGATGTCCGGGACACCCCAGCTCGCCGGGTCCTCGGGCGCTACCGCCAGCCCCAGTTCCTTGCTAACGTTGCGAACGCCGCCCAGCTCCTGACCGAGGATGTTGTACATGGTGGTGTACCCGGCGCGGAACTCGTTCACCTTGGTGGGCGAGAGGACACGAACATTCGACAGCATGAACTGATGCGAGTCCGTGAAAAGCGGAGTGCCGACCAGAGGAAGGCTGGGCGTAAGGGTCAACTCGTCCGTCCAGCTATATCTACCGAACCATTGGGAATTGACGCTCTCGTTGAAATCGATGCGCTGATTGAACTGAACCTTGTCGACCGGGGTTTTCTGAACGTTCTGAAAGTTGTTCGTGGTCCCGGGCAAATTGGGTGCCGGATAGAATTCGAGCAACTTGACCGATACAGCATCGAACCGTTGTGCCGGAATGACGTTGTTAGGGAAGGCGTTCGCGGTGGTTACGCCATTCACAGTTGTCCGGCTGTAGGGATCGAAGAGTTGGGTAGCCGGCAGGATGCTAGAGAAGTCGCCTCTGCGCCAAGCTTCGGACGGAACGGTATACAACTGGTTCAGCGTTCGCCGGGACTTGAAGCCCTCAAAGTTCGACATAAAGAACAACCTGTCTTTGCCGTTGAAGAGTTTCGGAATCCAGACAGGGCCGCTTAGAGTAAAGCCGTATTGATTCTGGCGGTACGGGTTGTTCCGGGGTGCCGTGCCGGTGAAGTCGTATGGCCGGGCATCGAGTGAATTATTGCGAAGGAATTCGTAAAGAGTTCCGTGGAAGTTATTGCCGCCGGCTTTCGTCGAAACGTTGATCTGTCCGGCTCCGCGTCCAAACTCTGCCGGGTAGATGCCGCTCTGCACCTTGAACTCCTGGAGAGCATCGACCGATGGCAGCTGGATGTACAGATTGAAGTTGGGATCGGTATTTGCGACACCGTCCAGAGTGTAGTAATTCCAAGTGCCGCGCATACCGGCGATGGAGATGTTTTGATTCACGCGAGTCCCGCCCTGGCGTCCGGCGGCCTGGGCCGGAGGGCTAAAGCCGTAAGACACGTTCGGGCTGAGTGCAACAAGCTGCAGAAAATTGCGCCCGTTCAACGGCAGCTCAACGATAGTTTCACTGGAGATGACAGTGCCGACGGTGGCACTTTCTGACGAGAGCATCTGTGCAGCAGCACTGACTTCGACGCTTTGACTCACCTGGCCGACTTCAAGTCCGAAGTCGATTCTTGCAGTCTGCTGCACCTGCAGTTGTATGCCGGTACGCATGGCTGCTTTGAACCCGGCCTTCT